>JBBRVL010000364.1:0-4353 GCA_038246925.1 Chloroflexia bacterium | reverse complement strand
TTGGCGAGGTCGCGGACTTCGGCTTTCTTGAGGTTGGGAAGCGCCGACTTCGACATGTCTATCGCGCTCTGGTGGTGGGGAAGCATCGCCTGTAGGAAATCGCGGTCGAAGTTGGGGGAGGTCGCAAGCATATTGAGATCGATGTCCATGCCCATCATGTGCGGGTCCATCTCATGGCCGCCCATTTCCGAATGGATGCTTGGAGTAGCGCCAGAGGTTATGGAGGCAAGCTCCTGCCGCCAGATATTCATGCGGTTGATCTCGTCCGCTTGCGCCCAGGCGATGTCGCGCGCCATGCCTTTTAGCTCGCCATGCACAGCTTTCTGCTCGGCGAGGTGCGCCATATCGACGGCCAACTGATGATGAGGCACCATGAGTTCGATAAACGCCAGGTCGTCAGGTATGTCATAGGGAACCGGCGTGGGCAGGGCAGCCTGCTCACTACCCGTGTCGGCTGTAGGCGAACCCAGGCCAAGATCGCATGCCGCGAGAGAAAGCGAGAAAAGGATTGCCAATATCGTGGTTAGTGCGCTTGGTTTCATGTCGAGATATGTCCTATGGAATGGCATGGATAGGGATGGTGAATACATTCAATGAGCGTATTATAGACAATAAGTGTGGTGGGTTTCTATAGATGGCAGGTGTATTAGATAGCGGAAATCGCATATTGCCAATATAATAGCGCCACAAGAAGTGTACTAAAGAAAACTGGCGGATACCATCGGGTCGTAAATATGGCCGTGGAACGGGCATAGCGCGCAGGCAAAGGGGAGGACACTATCAGATGGAAACGTCCGGGGAGTTTGAAGTAGTGCAAGACGAAGTAACAGGTCTATATAACGGCCCGGCGATAGAGCAGTTGCTTGCCGAAAGGCTCGCCAGCAGGCGCGCTTCTACCTTCCCAGTCGGCTGTTTGCTGGTCGATATAGACAACTTCAGCGAAATAAACAACATCTACGGCCAGGAAGTAGGCGACGAGGTTGTCAGGAGGATAGCGAAACTGGTAGCCAACTCATGCCGCACCGAAGATTCAGTCGGGCGGCATGGGGCCGACGAATTCCTTTTGGTGCTGCCGAGCACAGGAGCGGCAGGCATGATAGTAGTCGGCGAGCGGCTCATACGCACCGTTTCTACCGCGTACTGGGACGATCTTCCAAGCGCGCAAGAGATCACCATCAGCATCGGAGGCACTTACCTTTCTCAAGGCACCGGGATTAGCGCTTCGGAGATGTTATCGATTGCGGGTGCGCGGTTGGCGGCAGCCAAAGAAGGAGGACGAGGAGGCTTGGTAATAAGCGCACCATCGGTAGCGAGATATTAATTGAATTACGAATTACGAATTACGAATTACGACGAAACCGCCAAGACGCCAAGTACCCGCCAAGATTATTTATTGTTTTAGTTCACCGCAGAGACGCAGAGAACGCAGAGGGATTAGTAACAGGTGGTCTTTCTTAGCTGATAGCTAACTCGTAATTCCCCGAAGGGGAGACTAAGCCGCGATTTCCCCAGGCTTTCGCCTGAAGCGAGCGAAGAGTCCCACGATACTACCTGACGTTATGGCGATACCGAGCAGGACCAAGCCGAGACCGAGTAGCGCCGTGAGAGTAACCGCTTCTCGAAGGAATAAGGCTCCCCATACAAGCGCGAAACCGGGCAGCAGGTAGGTCACGAGCAGCACTTTGGTCGCCCCAACCCGAGACAGCAGCCAGTAGTACATCAGCGATGCAAGGGCCGTACCCGCTATAGCCAGCACAACTACAGAGCCAAGCGCCTCCCAGGATGGCATCTTTCCGGGGACCTGGAACACCGCCAGGGGAGCGAGCATTATCGTCCCTGTGACAAGCTGGCCCGTGGCTGCCGCCTGCAAAGGCACCCCCTTGAGGTAGCGCCGTCCGAAGTGGCCGGCCAACCCATAGCTCAATGCGGCTAACAGGCAAGCCCCCTGCCCCAACAAATGCAGCACACTACCGTCGCTACCTGCCGCAAAATTGCCACCGACCACCAGTATTACCCCAGCCATACCAACGAACAGACCTATTACTTTGCCCGCCGTCAACCGCTCGGCGTAGGGAAGGACGAAGGTCAGACCGGCAGCCCAGAGAGGCGCGCACGCATTGAAGATCGCCGCCAGCCCGCTGTCTATGTAAAGCTCACCCCAGGTGATAAGGGTATAAGGCAGAGCGCAGTTGATGAGGCCCATCACGGCCAGGGGACGCCAGTTGGAGAGCATCGCCTTCACTACACCCGTCCGCGTAAAGCTAATCAGCAGCATGGTGAGGGCTGCAAGCCCAAGCCGCATCTCCACCAGGGCGAACGGCTCTATCTCCCTGCCGCCGACCTTGATGAACATAAAGGACGCGCCCCAGATCGCTCCGAGCGCGAGAAGAACACCAAACTCCTTGATTGACATGACTTATTTTGCTCCTACCTCTAGACAAAGTGCGCGAGCCAAGACGCTGGTTGCACATACCCTTTTCTATATTGTAGGGCAAAACCGCGACAGGGTCTATCCGATTCTTGCGCGGCAAACTTATGGCCCCGTCTATTGGCTGTTATCCATATGTCATAGCTTCTATATCGAAAGTAAATGGTATATGTGTTAGGGTATTCGCTCAATCAGTAAACTCCTGCACGAACATCTTGCCGTAGATGCCCCGTCCATGACGCCTATCCCTACTCGCCTGAATTGTGTCTTGAGGATGTCGATAGTTCGAACAGAAAGATTGAGTAGAAACCTTTTCCCACATCTTCCCGAAGGGTTGTAGTAAATTCAACAACCCAACTCTAATTTACTTTGTCGATTCGGGCGTTGTAGAGGGTAACATCAGTGCGAAGAGGCTACCTGGAGCCCAGGACGCTACGTAAAGAATATCTTCATAGAGGACGGGTAAGGTTGTTGCAGTGTTCCCCAAATCGAACTTCCACCTTACGTCGCCCGTTACCGCATCATTGCCATATAGCAGACCACCGAAGTCCAGAGAATAAAGTACCCCATCAGCCAACACAGGTATGCCAGTCACTGGCATTTCAACCTTCACCATAGCTTTTTGCGCACCAGAGGCGAGGTCGAGCGTATACAGGTAATCCGTATAGCTTCTGGACGGCCCGCAATTATCTATGCAGTACTCACGTACTTCGTTCACACCCAGATAAAGGTTCGAGCCACTGACTATTGGCGCGGATAGTGCCGAGTTCTCGCGCTCAAACTGCCATTCCTCTCGACCCGATACTTTGTCTAGTTCATATAAGGTATGCCCCCAATACCTATTCCCGGACACGAAATAAACTTTGTTCTCTATGACGAGCGGTGGTGCAGAGACCTCATCCTCTGTCTCGAATGCCCATACCTCAGTACCGGTCTTGGTTTCTAATGCGTGCAAGTATGTAGTCTTCGTGGCTTCGCCCGTCATCGGTCCATCTTGATTACCCAGATATAGGACTCCCTCCGCAAGAGCAATAGAAGAAACCCCACCATCCAATTTGTGCTTCCATATTTCCTCGCCACTATCAGCGTCAATGGCATAGACAAAGTAGGGAATATCCTCATCGGTTATTGAGGGCTGGGTACCAAGATATACCACACCATTAGAGATAATAGGTGTGGATGCTGCAACGTTGTAATCACCTAGTGGCACCCGCCAGTTGAGTTCTCCGGCACTGGCGTCTACGCAGTACAGGTAATAGATTCCATTTTCTGACGTACCAAAATAGACTTTGCCGTTTGCCACTGAGGGAACAGTACCCGTACTGCCTGAAAACCCAAACTTCCACAGCTCCTCGCCAGTATCGGCTTTGAGAGCGCGAAGATAATCTACATCTTCCCTCTCCTCTTTGCTGTCGTTGGCTGAGTTGCCTATAACAAAAACCTTCCCACCAGCTGCGGCGACGGTAGGTTCTCCTTGGAACCAGCTACTCAGACCGCCCTTCAACACCCACTTTACTTGTAGACTAGGGGCATTTACGTTGGGTCTGCTACTAATGCCGGGAACCGAACAGCTTGAAAGTAGAAGGCTACACAGCCCGAGTGTCACCATAATAATGCTTAGCTTTTGCCTTGGTTCAGTGCTTGGTGTGCACCTGGGTCGTGATGATACATTCATAACGTCCACCTCCCGTTTGTTCATGATGTACATGCTAGGCTGTCTTTCTTGCTGGTTATGCCAAGTATTCAAACGGTGGCTGCTGAATTATTTAGTTTCCTCTTGCCTTTCTTTGCGCCATTGGACAAAATCGCCGGTAGTTCCATATGCTGTTCCTTCCTGAAAAGTCTCTATCAAATCACATGCCCAAACCTGTATATATCTATCTGAAAAGGTTAGATGTATTGCGTGACCATCAGGTTCTTCTGCT
>JBBRVL010000363.1:0-4379 GCA_038246925.1 Chloroflexia bacterium | reverse complement strand
TACTTCCTTTAGCATCGAAAGCACGAGCGCCGCAAGAGGGACGGAGGCAAAAGCAATAACCGTGAACGTCATTAGCGTCCGGTTGCTCGCCCGGTCTGCTAAAGGACCCCAGAAGAAATTGGAAAGAAGTGAGGCAGCCGCCAGTGCACCCAGATATAGGCCAATTGTCGATGCGGGCGCTCCCAGGCTTGACTTGGCGTAAACCACATAAAATGGGTCGGCTATCGTGGCCAGAGAAATCAGTATACGCGCAACCATGAACGAGCGGTAGTCCCTGTCTTGTCGAAGAGCAGATGCGCCGCGCTTCAGCAGGTCGCGCACGGACGTAGCAGGTGCCGTGCTTGTGGCGGCAGGCTCACGGATCGAAGACCAGGCCCACACACCCAACCCGACTGTCAGGGTTGTAAGCCCAAAGAGAAAGGCAAAGTTGTATGGGTAGGTGAGGTCCCAAAGATCCTCCGACAGGATAGCGCCGATAGGTCCGGCAACGGTGAGCGCGAGTAATCCTCCCCAGAAGCTGCGTAGCCCGAAAAACGTGCCGCGGCGCCGCGGCGGAATCACCTTACCTACCATCTCAAGCCAGGGTATACCTGTAACGCCTGCCGAAAAGGCGTAAATCGTGAAAAAGAAAAAGAAGACGACGAGAAGCAGGTCAGGCGTCGATGCGAGGGCTATGGTGCTTATGGTAAGGAGAGCAAGGCAGAAAGTACGAATGATCCCAACTCTTCGGTACCAGTGCATGACACGTGGAAGGCCCTGCACTCTGCTGGCTACCAGGATCTGCGGTAAGAACCACCCGCCTGATAATAAGGCAGGCAACAGTCCCACGAGTACATTCGATGCGCCGAGGCCACTTATAAAGTAGGCCAGGACGAGTGAAGGCGCGATCAAGGCCTCAACGAGCGTGAACATTATCCCATTCAACACGCCAAACCTGAAGTTTCGACGCGCATGAAGCGCTGCCTCGGGAGATAGGCCCTCACCCGCGCCTTGCGGCGATCTGCCGATTACGGTGCGGAGGAATGGAAGGCGTTGCGGATGCGGCAGGTGCGGTACGTTCGGGAGTCGTGAGTGCTTGATCTCCTTGAGGGCGCCATTAGGGGAGGGCGGATGGGTTGCTTCCTGCCGTCCACTGGCCGGGGCCGAGCTATCGCGCTCGTCTTCCACAGGACTCGTTACCCGCGTGCCGATATAGGTGTCATTTCGCCCCAGTTCTGTCCAGCTTTTATGTCCACCTTTAGTGGTACGCTTAGCTCGGCGGCACCTTCCATAATGCTGCAAACCAGTTCGCTCATTACCGCTAATTCGGAGCGTGGGACCTCGAACAGCAACTCGTCGTGGACCTGCAACAACATTTTACTCTTGAGCTTTCGAGTGGCAAGCTCGTCCTGAAGGCGGTTCATTGCGATCTTTATGATATCGGCGGCTGTGCCTTGCACCGGGGCGTTTATCGCCATCCGCTCGCCCTGGGCGCGAATGTCTCCCCTCGGCGAGCGAAGCTCAGGCATATATCGGCGGCGGCCTAACAGGGTGCTCACGTAGCCAAGCTCTTTACCCTGCCTGAGTGTATGCTCCATGAAGTTCCTCACCGCAGGGTAGCGCGACCAGTAGAGGTCTATGAACTTTGCGGCCTCAGCCTGCGACAGATTGGAGTCTCTCGCAAGCCCATAGCTCCCCATACCATACAGTACGCCGAAGTTGATCGTCTTCGCCAAACGTCGCGAGTCGGGGTCAACCTGCTCCAGAGGCACGCCCATTACCTCGGCAGCCGTAGCAGCATGGATGTCAAGGCCTGCCTCAAACGCCGCAATAAGCCGTTCTTCCTGAGCCATATGCGCCAAAAGTCGAAGCTCGATCTGGGAGTAATCAGCGGCGACCAGCACACTCTCCTCATCGAAGAGGCGATGCTTGCTGCTGTTGTCGGCGACAAACGCCTTGCGAACGTCCCGCCCCAATTCGGTGCGTATGGGAATATTCTGCAAGTTCGGCTGACTTGATGATAGCCGCCCCGTGGCTGCTACGGTCTGGTTGAAATTGGTGTGAACTCGTCCACTATCTGTGCGAACCAGCAGCGGCAGTGCGTCAATATAAGTATTCTTGAGCTTGATAAGCTGGCGGTATTCAAGCGTCATATCGACAATAGGGTGCAAACCTCTTAGACTATCGAGTACCTCACGGTCGGTAGAGTATCCGGTCTGCGTCCGCTTGCGCCCAGGCAGTTGAAGCTCCTCAAAGAGGACTCTGCCTAGCTGGGTTGGCGAGTTGATGTTGAAGGGATGCTTTGCCTCCTCGTAAATGAGGTTTTCCAGTTCAATTAGCTTTTTATGTATGACAGTAGATATGGACTGCAAGACAGGCACATCGATGGCTACCCCTGCCAACTCCATCTCTGCAAGTACCCCGACCAGTGGCATCTCGATGCCGTCGAACAGCTCACGAAGTCCCATCATTTCCAACTGAGGGCCAAAGAGGTGGCGCAGCCGCTCGGTTACGGCAACGTCGGCGGCAGCGTACCCGGCAGAAGTCTCAATAGGCACCCTGTCCATCGTGATCTGGGTACGGCCCTTGCCTATCAACTCGGTGATAGGGACCATCTGGATCCCCAGCTTGGTGAACGCCAGGTCTTTCAGGCTTATTCCTGTTTCACCAAGCAGGTAAGCGGCGATCATCGTATCAAACCCGAGGCCGGATACAGGCATACCGGCGCGTGCCAGTACCTTGATGTCGTACTTTAAATTGTGCCCGTCCTTCACGATGGACTCGTCCGCGAGCACTAGCGCGAGATGCGACTGCACAATCTCCAGCGCGAGTTGGCTTTCATCACGCTCGAATAATTGTCCATCCAGGGTCCCGTGGCCCACCGGCACGTAATATGCCTCATCCACCTGGTCATCGGAACTGGACGGCGCGATAGCGATGCCCACGAGAGCCGCGTCCATATCGTCCTGCGAGGTCGCCTCGACATCGACGGTGAATCGACCGTCAGATCTAAGTCGCGTCACGAGAGCGGCAAGCGCATCTCCATCGAGCACGATATGCACCGTCGGGGGAACGCCCGCCAGAGTCCGTTCTTCGGACACTTGAAGGGCCGCTAGAGTGGAACGATTGCTAAGATTGGGCATCTGTTCTGGCGCTCGCTCTTTTTCATCTGCTGGCTGTCCCTCCACAGCGAACATGTCAAGCTGTCTCGGACTTTTACCGTCCGACGGAGTCTCTGACCCTTGCTCTCCCTCTGTGTCCGCCTCCGTTACGGCAATTTCACGACCGGTCGCCTCGGCTAATACAGACTCGACCTGGTTTACCTTACCTACGAGACTACGGAACTCAAGCTCCTGAAACAGGCTGAACAGGGCTTCCTTGTCAAACCCATTCATCCGGCTGGCTTCCACATCAAGAGTTACCGGCGCATCACACACAATAGTCGTCAGTTGTTTGCTGCGTCTCGCCTGGTCGGCATGAGCGCGCAAGGACTCCTGCTGCTTTGGCTTCAGTTCATCCAGGTGCTCTAGAATTCCCTCAAGGCTACCATACTGGGCAAGAAGTGCTGTAGCGGTCTTGTCCCCAATCCCCGGCACGTTCGGGATGTTGTCCGACTTGTCGCCGACCAGAGCTTTGTAGTCGGGCACAAGCTCTGGACCAAATCCGTACCTGTCATGTATTGCCTGTACGTCATACAGCCGCGCCTCGGAGAAGCGTTGATAGTACCCTCCAGGGGCGAGCAAACGTACATGCTCGGTCACAAGCTGATGCTGATCGTTATCGGCTGTGAGGATGATGGTTTCCAGGCCAAGTTTTTCGGCTTGTTTGGATAACGTCCCGATCAGGTCATCGGCCTCGTAGCCTGCAAGCTCCAGCACAGGCATGCCAATGGCAGCAATGACTTGTCGAATGCGGTCAAACTGAGGACGCAAATCGTCGGGCATCGAGCCGCGTTGTGCCTTGTACTCTGCAAACTCTTCATGTCTGAACGTGCGGCCTTTATCGAAGGTCATCACAGCGTACTGAGGCGCCTGGCTTCTCAACGTATCCAGCAGCATCTGGGTAAACCCCAGTACCGCATTGGTTGTCTCGCCCTTAGAATTGCGCAAGTCGGCGGGCAGGGCATAATACGCACGGTAGGCGAGCGCATGGCCGTCAACCAACACGAGTTTTGCGCCTGTGACGGGCTGATGATTAGACTGGGGGGAAGTGGCTTGTCCTGCTGTCAAATCTGTGTTCCTAACTTGAGAATTGCTAAGAGGCCGCGTTAAATTATACCCCAATAAACACACTCCAACAATCATGAAAGACCTCTAACAAAGAGCGACGGGGCACTTTGTCACGCGTATACACAGGCGTACGAAGTGTGGGAGTGGCGAATAAGGCAGATGTAGGGGCGG
>JBBRVL010000362.1:0-4397 GCA_038246925.1 Chloroflexia bacterium | reverse complement strand
GTTTGACTTGTTAGCCATAACAGACGCTCCTCTATGTACGTTACTTACGCCAATCTACACAGGTTGGTAGAGAAATCTTAGCAGACAATGAAACGCCCCGCTGTAAACTGGGTTACAGGGAGCGTGTAAAGTTTTATACAGAAAGAGCAGGTCTATTTCCAGACGGCCGTAGGGGCAACCACAGTGGGTTGCCCTGCCGGTGAGCCGATATGCCCCTCACACAGGGCAACCACAGGGGGTTGCCCCTACATCGAATCTTGTCAGGCTACACGTACTTGCTTTGTATGGTAACCTGTGGCGCCATCGGGATAGGTGTCTTGCTTGTTGGCTGTCTGGACTTCACCTGCGCCGTCGGTGGCCCGTACTTGCACTGTATAGCTGCCCGGTTCAGGTTTCCAGGGGTACGTCCACTGCACCCATGTGTATTTGCCCAGCACGCGGCGCAGGTTGGCATCGTTCCATGTCTTACCGCCATCGGTGCTTACTTCCACCCGCTTGATACCTCGGTCGCCCGCGAAGGCTACACCACCCACAAAGATCGGCTCAGGCTTTATACTCGCCTTATCAGGGTAGTCTATGCGCGACATGGTCTGGTAAAGGGCCGTGTCGCTCCAGCCCTGGCTCTCCCAGTAGCCCTTGAAGTCGTTATTGACCAGCTCTACCTCGGTAATCCACTTGCAGTTCTTCATGCCGTAGATGCCCGGCACCAGCAGGCGAACAGGATAGCCGTGCTTGGCTGTCAGCGGCTTGCCGTTCATTTCGTACACAAGCACGCACTCGTTCTTCAGCCCGGCCTCCAGAGGGAAGCTGTCGGCATAGCCGTCTGCGCCTCGCACCACCACATCCACAACTCCTGCTTGAGGCCCAGCTTTTTGCAGCAGGTCGGCGAAGTTGACCCCTTTCCAATTTGCGTTACCGATGAGGCCGCCACCGACCGGATTGCTGATGCAGGCCAGCGTCTCGATTCGGTCCACAGAAGGCATCGCTTGAATATCCTTCAGAGTGAGCACGTATGGCTTATCGACCATGCCTTTGAAGTTGAGACGCCAGGCATCGCCATCTACTGTGGGGTCGACAAAGTTCTTGGTGGTGATATAGAAGCTGTCGGTGGGCGTGGTTTCGGGCACCAGTCTGGCTTTCACCTGTTCAAAGCCGGGGGGTACGGGCGGTGTGGACGGCACCTCGGTCATGCCCGGTGTCGGCTTGGTCTCGACGTTGTGTTTTACGTCGGCCACCGAAGTAGGCTGAGATGTACCGTTGCTGCCCAGATCGACTTCCTGTAATCCTGCATCAGGGGGTGGCTCTAAGGCTCGCCTGATGCCGAAGAAGAGTACCACGCCCCCAAGCAGAGCCGCGCCGGCCCCTTTCAGGAAGTCGCGGCGAGCCACCGGAGTCGTCTCGACAACGACAGGCTCGGCTACCGTACCTGCCGTAACCGTCGAAGGCCATCGCAGCAGCCGGACCAGCGCCAGCCCAAAAACAGCCGACAGCAGGAACATCGAGAGAAAAACAGGCAGGCCAATCGGGGCCAGTTGTCTCCCGTATATGGCCTCGGCAATTTCCGGGGGTGCGGTCACCTGCAAGGCGTTCGAGCCAAAGAAGCCCTGGTCAACAAGAGGTAAGAATACCGCGTTAAGCAGCAGGCCGATCACCAGACCGTACACTAGGCCCGACAAAGCGCGTCCAAACTTGAAGCCTGTGAGCCGCAGCCATAAATGAGTAAAGCCAAGCCCAAGCAGCCCGCCGAGCAGCAGCGTGCCCTCAACGATTGATACGAGGAGCAAAGCCTTGCCACCCACTCCCAGTAGCTGAATGAAAAAAGACTCTATCTGCCCGCCGGTGAGACGTATCAGGCTCTCCTCCATCAATTCGGGCAGTGAAATAGTGTTGGTCGTGAAACGCAACACAGCCATAACCAGCATCATGGCAATGGAAGCGCCTACGCCTGCGCCGAACCCACCTAGAATATAAGCTTTTCTCAGGTTTGTTAGCATAGTTATTCTCCTGGCACGTATGTGCCTCTACTGCCACCAACGTACAGATTAAGCCTTTAGTGGGCTGGGTCTAGGTCAAGCTATTTGTGTTACTTGTGTTGTAATTCAGGCGGCAGTAATTGTCAATTGGGTTGGTGTAGAGAAGATGCTCGGTAGGGGCACCCCTATGTGGGTGCCCTGGTTGGGTAGAGAATATGTTTGCGGGCAGGGCACCCACATAGGGGTGCCCCTACCGATGCTTTTACTACCAAGTCTGAACTCTTACTAGGCGTCAAGACAGGAGCAGATGCATCTAATTGGTCTTGATACATCTCTCTTTACTATTACGTTACAGGAGGCTTGCTCGGTTTCTATACAAGACCTGGGCCGGAAGGGGAAGGTCTAGTGGCGCACCTGCCTCAGCACTTCTTTTCGCCAGACACTACGGCCAAGCTCGGGGAGGTAGAACTGCTGCCAGACCTGTTCCTGCTCGCGACCATTTGCTCTCAGACGAATATTCTCTATATCAGAGCTGAGCAAGACCGGCGACGCATCACTGCCCGGCTGAGGGAGTCTGCGTGCACTGGGGGAGAGGGGAGGTAACCAGCGTCCATCGGCGGTCACTATACCCTGGAGGGGTGTGGGCGTAGGCACGGGCGTTTTGGAAGGCACAGTTGTAGCGGTGGGTTGGGGCAGGACACTTGTAGGAGTGGGAGGAACGGGCGTTGTAACGAGCGCGGTCTCTGTGGCCCCAACCACTAGCTCGGTCGGCAGTGGGGTAGGGGTGTCCGTAGGTGTAGGCGTATTTGTAGGGGTGACTGTAGGTGTACTGGTGGGAGTGGCGGTATTGGTGGGCGTGCTGGTCGGTGTGTTAGTCGGCGTGAAGCTGGGATAGGCTGTTGGGATCGGACCTGCTTTGCCTGATCGGAAATAGCGGTCCACCGCGTTGGCGATCCCCCAGGCGATACGATCCTGTTCGAGCGTAAGAGTCTTACGGTCCTGCGGGTTGGTCACGAAGCCCATCTCCAACAGCGCCGAAGGGACGTTGGGCGTAACGGCGTGCCGGTATCTCCAGGGATTAAAGGCGTAGTAGTTAGCCATCGCCACGCTCGTCATAGGGTCGGTAGGCAGGCGGGTAGCCTTACCATATTCTTCGTAAAGGAAGCCGACAAAATCGTCGGAGGCGGGCACCGAGTTCCAGGGCGCGACCGCCTTGAAGCCACGCACTGAGCTGTAGATATTACCATCGGCGTGGATGGCAAGAAACAGGTCGGTGGTATAGCCGACCGGCACAGTGGCATCGAGCAGGTCGATGTTATAACCTCGCTCGATCAGGCGTTGCGCCGACTTCTGCGCCACTTCTTCGTTCACGTTCACCTCGCTTACGCCCGCGGCAAACGCCCCGGTGTTCGAGACGAGGTGTCGAAGCTCATCCGGCAGGTCCTCGTTGCGTAGATGGCCTACCTGCAGAGTGACCCATCGCGGTCCAGGGTGATTATTTGGCACGGTGATGGGACCCCCCACGCGCTCAGGAGCAGTTGGCAGGATGGGAATAGGCGTAGGATTCACTTGTGGTGGCTGGATAGCAGGAGCAGACTGAGCAACCGAGTCCGGCTGCGGGGGTGGTTCAACGGGTAACGGAAGCGTCGGGGTGACTACCTCCAGGACTATTATCACGGTTGGCGTTGAAGCAACAATGGAAGGAGCCTCTACAGGCATCATGGAAGGCTGGGAAGCCGAAGTAGGGACGAGTATGGAGGTCTCACCTGCCGTCACTGAAGGCTGGACCCTGGGTTGTGCAGGCGTGAGTGCCGCACCAGTGCGCTCTCCACCCCTATTTCCGGGTGACAAAGAGACGCTGCCCGCCCCCAGAACAAGCAGCGCAACAAACCCTATGACGAAATAAAGACGGTCTGAACGCATTTCACTTAATTTTGAGTTTTGAGTTTTGAATTATGAATTAATGGGTTTCTTCCTAATTCATAATTCGACAGCTTACCAATCTTCGCGGTAGCGTTCTTCTTTCGAGGGGTCGCCGCGCATATGGTAGCCCGCGTCTTCCCAGAAGCCAGGCTCATCGTGGTCGAGGAATTCGAGGCCGCGCACCCACTTGGCGCTCTTCCAGAAGTAGAGGTGGGGCACAACCAGGCGCAAGGGCCAGCCATGCTCGTCGCTGATGTCCTCGCCGTTGTTCTTGTGGGCGAATATGACATTGGGTTCCATCAGGTCGGACAGCGGAAGGTTAGCGGTAAAGCCTTGCTCGGCATGTATCAGCACGAACTTGGCTTCAGGCTTCGGCTTGACCCTGTCGTATACCTCTTTGAACGGGATGCCCTCGAATACGTTCTCGAACTTGGTCCAGCGCGTGACACAATGGATATCCACCGACTCCGTCGAACCCTGCGGCAGAGCCATGAAGTCTTC
>JBBRVL010000361.1:0-4410 GCA_038246925.1 Chloroflexia bacterium | reverse complement strand
GCTCTCGTAGAGGGCGGAACGCCGCAGGATACGCGTCTCCGGGAGGCGACCTAACATAGCGATAGCTTCCTCGATCTGTGCTTCGCGGTCGCCCATGTTCGACCCTAGTCCCAGGTATGCAATTGTGTCGGTAGCAGCCGGCATATGCGCCTCCATCTGTGCGTTTATTTCTTTAGATTGCTTGTGACTCGTCTTGCGACCCACGCACTATGGCATCTGCAACGCGGGCGACCTCTACTGCGTGAGCCACGTCGTGAACGCGTACGATGTCGACTCCGTTGGCTATACTGACGGCGACCGTCGCGCCTGTGCCCACGACCCGTTCTTTGTGTGGTGGCATCTCTCCACCTTTTAGTGGCGCGAGTATTCGGCCTATAAAGGCTTTGCGCGATGTGCCTACCAAGACCGGACAGCCCAGTGACCTGATTTCGCGCAGCCGCCTCAGCAGTTCAAGGTTGTGGTCGAACGTCTTGCCGAAGCCGATGCCAGGGTCAACCCAGATGCGTTTTTTGTTCACCCCCGCTGCGAGCGCCTTGTCTATACTATCCCTCAAGTATTCTATCACTTCTCCGAGCAGGTCGTCATAGTGTGGCTTTTCCTGCATGTTTCGAGGAGTGCCCTGGATGTGCATTAGTACGAGTAGAGCATTGTGCCTGGCCGCGACTTCTGCAATTTCAGGGTCATCTCGCAGGCCGGAGATGTCGTTGACGATATATGCGCCCGCCTTAAGCGCAGCCTCGGCTACTGCGGCCCTGTTGGTGTCTATCGATAGGGGAAGCTGAACGCCGCCTGGCCCCGACAGCCTTTCTATCACGGGCAGCACCCGGCTCAACTCCTCCTCTATAGATATAGGCTCGGAGCCGGGGCGCGTGCTTTGGCCTCCGATATCGAGGATGTCTGCCCCTTCGGCTTGCATCTGTCGCCCCTGCGCGACCGCTGCTTCAAGGTCGCTCCCCAGCCCATCGCCCGAAAAGGAGTCGGGCGTGACGTTGATAACGCCCATGACGAGGGTGCGCTGTCCTATTGGAAGTGTATACGGCCCCACCTGCACAGGCTTTGACGGCGCGTCTAGGTCGGCGAGTAAATTGGTAAGTTGAGTGGCGACCTCAGGTAGACCGAACCCTTGCTCTCGAAGCTTGCCTGTAAGGTCGTCGTACTGGTCGCGGGTGCCGAGCAGGAGCACGGAGCTTTCTTCTCTCTCCAGGGTCGCGCAGTCATGATGCACGGCGCAGTCGCCGCCGCGTGTCAGCATCTCCTGCTTGAGGACGTTTGCGGCCACGCAACTAAGACGGTCGAGCCGAACAGGTAAGAATGCCGACTTGGCCCACATGATCTTCTGTCCGGGCTGCTGCGCCCCGACTCGCTCAAGCTCGGCGGCGATCAATTCGGGGTCTGTACCGACCAGACGGGCGTTATGCCTGGGTTGTTGCTGCTCGTCCAT
Organism: Chloroflexia bacterium; assembly: GCA_038246925.1. Taxonomy (GTDB): domain Bacteria; phylum Chloroflexota; class Chloroflexia; order QHBQ01; family JADMIH01; genus JADMIH01. Next base: position 2,969 of record JBBRVL010000361.1, on the reverse strand, counting down.
TTTTGGTGTTCACTGTGCTTTCTTCGAGTTCGCCTGAAAGCCATGTGTCAAGGACCGCAACTACTCTGTCTGCGGTCGGCATCGACCACTCATATGTTACCAGCAGATGACGGAAGTGGAAGGCTATCGACTTGACCTGTGCTGGAGACATGGGTAGTCCACTCACCTGGTCCAGGTATTTACTGACTGAGGAGAGCAAGTAGCCGAAGGGCCAAACGCGCCGGTAAATCTCGATACGCCTGGCGAGCATATTGTCATCCGTGTCAGCCAGATAGCTGTTAATCAGGTGTTCGGCAAGGTCTTCGCCCACCTGCTCGGCCAGCAAACGGCTTGTTGCGGCTACTTCATGGGAGGGGTCACCCAGGCCAAAATCTTGCCAGTTCTTCAGTATCACGCGGTCGTCACTCAGGATGATATTGGTTGGTTCTAGCCTGCCATGTACGAAGGTGAGCGGCGAGCCTTGCCAGAACCTCTTGTGCGCTTGTACGTCGCCGGATACGGGCTGGAGCAGCCGCGATAGGGTGTCGCTTACCTCAACGGGCATCTCATTGGCAAGGCGCATTTGCATATCTCTGTAAAGCTCGTGAGTATGCCCCCACCAGGCTTCGAGGGTGCGAGGGGCAGGTGATAAGAGCTTCAGGTCAGAGGTATTGGAATGTACTGTTCGCAAGGCGGTTGCGATAAGATCGATCTGCTCGTGCGTGAGAGCCATATCTGACGCGCGATTGCCTTCGACCCATCTGTAAATAAGCGCGTCGTCTGAGTGCCCGGTTATCTCACCTTCCCATAGAAGCTCGGGCGCCAGGCAGTGCGGAGCATAAAGGGTAAGGGCCGCAGCCTCGGCCCGCCGTCTGTCGGCAGCCTTACGGGTGGGGTTGGGTGTCGATTTATAGTGCTTCAGAACAGCGCGCTTGTCGGCCCAATCGAGGCGATAGAGGTCTGCTCCCGCTCCCTGGGAAAAAGGCTCGATGTCAGGCACTTCGCCGCCAAACAGGGGGAGGGTTGCGAGCCGGTCGCGTATGGCTGCCAATGCGGTTTAACCGTGGTTCCTTATGAACTCAAGGAACTCGGCCCTGGTGGGTGGGTTGCTGCGGAAGAGGCCACGCATGGCGGAAGTTACCATCACGCTGCCCGGCTTTTTGACACCCCGCATGATCATACAGAAATGCTGGGCTTCGATAACTACGCCCACGCCGGTCGGCTGGACTGCATCAGTAATGGCGTCGGCGATCTGGCTTGTAAGGCGCTCCTGGAGCTGTGGGCGGCGGGCAAATCCCTCGACTACACGTGCCAGCTTGGATAGACCGACAATACGCCCGGCGGGAATGTAGCCGACATGCGCCTTGCCGGCGAAGGGCAAAAGATGGTGCTCACATACCGAGTGGAACGGGATGTCCCGCAGCACGATCATCTCTTTATGGTGCTCTTCAAAGCCGACGGCAAGGTGCTCGGCTGGGTCCTCGGACAGACCTGAGAAGAGTTCCTCATACATCTCGGCGACGCGGCGGGGCGTATCTTTGAGGCCTTCGCGCGTGGGGTCTTCGCCGATTGCCTCAAGCATCGAGCGTACTGCCGACATCAACTTCTCGCGGTCCAAGCGCTCCTCCATAGTCCAAGCTCGAACGGTGGGTACGCACGAGTATAACACAACGAGCGCTTTGGTGTCCTGATTGGGGACTTGAGGATCAGGGCGATTGCATCTAAATTGGGGGTGAAAAATAGAGGGCTGAAGATGCAGAGGTGAGAGAATGGTGGCAACCAGCACAACTAGGAGGAGGAGCCACCATGAGCACGAACCCTGCAAACCTTAGCCCTCTTGAACGATTGCGAGAGCGTTTCAATACGCTCGGAGACCCAAGAGTAGAGCGTACAAAGCTGCACGAACTACTCGACATCATCACCCTAGCCATTTGTGCAGTGATATGTGGAGCGGACGATTGGGTAGAGATAGAGCAGTTCGGCAATGATAAACGAGCCTTCTTCGATAATTTCCTGGTGCTGCCCAACGGGATACCTTCCCATGACACCTTCGGTAGGGTGTTTGCCCACCTCAATCCAGAGCAGTTTCAAGCCTGTTTCTTGCAGTGGGTACAAGAGTTGGTATCTGCCAGTGGAAACCAACTCAATGGAGTAGTAGCTATTGATGGTAAGACGCTGTGTGGCTCACGTAGTACAGCTTGTGGTAAAGGAGCCATCCAAATGGTGTCAGCTTGGGCACGCAACAACAGAATGGTGCTTGGGCAAGTCAAAGTAGATGACAAGAGCAATGAGATTACCGCAATACCTGTGCTGCTGAAGCTGTTCGACCTGACAGGGTGCATCGTAACAATAGATGCAATGGGTTGCCAGACTGAGATCGCTCAGTGCATCACACAGGCAGATGCCGATTATGTGTTGGCCCTCAAAGCTAACCAGGGCACAATGCATCAAGATGTAATCACCATGGTGCAGGAGGGGTTAGCCACTCGGTTCAAGAAGATCAGGCATCAGGCTGAGCAAACGGTGGAGAAAGGGCATGGTCGCATCGAGCGACGCCGCTACTGGCTGGTAGATGACGAGCAGTACCTTGATTATCTGAACCACAAGGGTAGGTGGGCGAACTTGAGGAGCATAGGGGTAGTGCAAGCCGAGAGGGAAATAGATGGGGTGACTAGCTCAGAGACGCGCTACTACCTGTGCTCGGTTGAGAGTGTAGCCGAGTTGCGAGAGGCGGCACGAGGACACTGGAGCATAGAAAACAGTCTTCACTGGGTACTGGACATGGCTTTTCGAGAGGACCTGAACAGAACACGCACGGACCACTCGGCACACAACTTCGCCATCTTGCGCCACATTGCTCTCAACCTGCTCAAGGATGAGAAGACTGCCAAGGTTGGCATCAAGGTCAAGCGTCTGAAGTGCGGCTGGAACGAAGACTACCTTCTCAAGGTACTCCTTGGTCCCAAACCTATTTAGATGCAATCGCCCTG
>JBBRVL010000360.1:0-4422 GCA_038246925.1 Chloroflexia bacterium | reverse complement strand
CGCAGTTTGTCCAACCCCACCAGTGTATCGAACGACTCCACCATGCGCTCATACTTATCGAGGTCGGTGAAATCTATCCCTGCCGCGAATAGGTGGCAGGTGTCCCAGCAAACCCCAACACGCGATTTGTGGCCGGTTTCGAGCAAATCAATAACACGGGCGATATGCTCAAACGTATAACCGAGGCATGTTCCCTGGCCTGCGGTCGTCTCAAGGAGGACCATCACATCCTGACCGTCACGCTCTGAGAGCACAAGATCAAGTCCCTGTGCGATCCGCGCAAGGCCCGCGTCCTCGCCTGAGCCAACGTGCGCGCCTGCATGGGTTACCAGGGCCGGAATGCCCAGCATCGCACAACGGTCAAGCTCGTGCCCAAACGCGGCAAGTGACTTTAGCCATAGCGCCTCATCAGGTGTCGCCAGGTTAATCAGGTAAGAATCGTGTGCCAGTACCGAGTCGACGCTATATCCCGTCGCCTCGGAAGTGGTTCGGAAGCGTTCGATTTCTTCCTCTGTAATCGGCTTCCCTGCCCATTGATTGGCATTCTTCGTGAAAATCTGAACCGCTGTGCAGTCCACTTCCTTGCCCCGGTTGAGGGCTTTGTTATAGCCACCAGCTATCGACATGTGTGCGCCTAATTTCAACTATGCCTCCAAGTGTATTCAAATTCGTTTGATTTTGCTCTCCCGTATGCCGCCAGGTTTCAACCTGTCTCGGTTAATCAGTATCAGTTGTGTGATACAGATAGGCGCTCGAACAAGCGCCTGTAATAATTAAGTTGGTCTCGGTCCGCACCCTTCGGAGTGATGTCCAGGCATTGTTTGATGTCTGCATAAGCCTGTCCAAACTTGCTTGCGCGATAACTCAGAAACGCACTCTCCTTGAGTTCTAGGCCTGCCTCCGGGACTAACTTGGCAATTTACTTTGTAATCTCCATCTGTAATGTGTCATTCACACGGTTAAAGTAGTTGAACAGCCCGATGACGCTGACAAGCTCTACAGCTTCACCCTCATCGAAGTGACTACGAACGCGCGCCCATAGCTCATCACTGACCGCATGCCCTGATTCCGCCATGCGGTCGGCCAGCTCAAGAGCAACAAGCTCCTTCTCGGAAAACATCTCTTTATCCAGAAACGCCGTCAGCAGGGCGGCTATCTTCTCCTCCGGCACCTTCACCCGCCGCAACGCGGCAGAATGCGATGCAAGTCAATAGGCGCATTTGTTGTTGGCGCTTGTGCGGACAGCGCACATCTCCTTGAGAGCAAACTCGACCGTGCCACTGGTGAAGATCGCCTGCATGTGGGCTTCCATGGTGAGCATTATCTTAGGCCGGACGGCAGTGGTGCGGAACATATTGGGTATGTTCCCGCGTGTCTGCATGAAGCGGTCGAAGACAGCTTTGACCTCCGGCGAGGCGTCAGCAGGGTCGGTTAGCGGCAGTCGGGGCATAGTTAGTTCTCCTGTCACATTGAATCCAGCGACACAGATATTTTACCACAGTTGCACGCTTCCAAATCGATATCTTGCCGTGTACTCTTGCAAGAGAAGGTTGCGTTGAATTGTGACCTCCTTCTGCTGCGCCACTACGTAGTATCCAAATTGACACTCAACGTGTGCTGTGATAGACTGGTCTTATTATAAAGTGGCTTTGTATGCCTAAAAAGCATACTCTATGCAAAATGGCAACGGTGCGAATTAGTCTTAATCTGGAGGCCAATAACAAAGGATGGATTTTCTCCTCAACGACGATCAGAGAGCCGTACAGAAACTGGCATTTGATTTTGGGCAAAACGAGATTGCTCCTTATGCGCGGGAGCATGACGAAGAAGGCAAGATAAACTGGGACGCCCTCAAGAAGATGGGGTCTCTCGGGCTGCTTGGCGGTCCAATCCCCGAAGAGTATGGAGGCGCGGGGTTCGACTACATTGCGTTCGGCCTGATTTGCGAGGAGATCGAGCGCGCTGAAACGGCCTTTCGGGTTATTCAGAGCGTTCACGTCGGCCTCAATTCGCTCAGCCTGCTCCAGTGGGGCACAGAAGAGCAGAAGCAAAAGTACCTTGCCCCGCAGGCTCGCGGCGAGAAGCTGGCTACGTTCGGCTTGACCGAGCCAGGCGCGGGTTCCGATGCGGGGAATGTTGCCACCACTGCGCGCAAAGACGGCGACAGCTACATCCTGAACGGCTCCAAAATATGGATCAGCCTGGCCGATGTTGCGGATCACTTCCTTGTATTCGCCTCCCTGGACCGCTCCAAGAAGCACCACGGCATGGCAGCTTTCATTCTGGAACGGGGTATGGACGGACTCACTACCGGCACCATACACGGCAAGTTGGGCGTGCGGGCAGGCAACACAGGCGAGATTATCATGCAAGATGTGCGCGTCCCAAAAGCGAACCTGGTCGGCGAAGAAGGCGAAGGTTTCGCTATAGCGATGTCAGCTCTCGATTGGGGTCGATTCACGGTTGCCACGGGAGCCGTTGGGCTGGCTCAAGCATGCTTGGACGCGTCTGTGAAGTATTGCAATGAGCGCAATGCTTTCGGCCGTCCTATTGGTAAGTTCCAGCTAGTGCAGCAGATGATAGCCAAGATGGTAGACGGCATCGAAACATCCCGCCTCCTTTGCTATCGTGCGGGTTGGATGAAGAACTATGGCATGAAAACCACACGTGAGACCTCGCTCGCCAAGTGGCACGCCTGTAACGTCGCCTTTGAAAGCGCCAACGATGCCATAGAAATCCACGGCGCATATGGATATTCGTCCGAGTATCCTGCTGAGCGCTACCTGCGGAACAGCCGAGGCGCGGTGATCTATGAAGGCACGCGAGAGATACACACAGTCATGCAGGGTGAATATGCGCTTGGCTACCGCCAGGATAAGCCGTACCGATGCCCTCCCCCGCCAGCCGTCGGCTATCCCAGGAAAGACGCACACGACCCGGTGAGTGCGCTGCATTACCCGTTCGCGCTACCGACCAACATAAAGGAAAGCGCAACGCCCACACCTGGAAATTAGAAACGGCAATTCAGGCTAAGATTAACCCATCTGCCTGCATGAAAATAAGAAAGAGAGTTAGAGAATGGCTACAAACAATAATCCTGTGATCCTGGGCGCGGCGCGGACGCCGTTCGGCAAGTTTGGCGGCTCGCTTGCACCTGTGTCGGCGATAGAGCTTGGCGCTACCGCAATGACGGAGGCGATGGAGCGAGCAAGCATAGACAAAGAAGACGTAACCCACAACATCATGGGCTGCGTCATTCAGGCAGGCCTCGGCCAGGTGCCGTCGCGCCAGGCAGCGTTCAAGGCAGGATTGGGACGTGAGGTGACGTCGGACACTATCAATCGCGTCTGCGCTAGCGGGATGAGAGCAGTCACGTTGTCGAGTGATCTGATACGGCTCGGCCACCACAGCCTTATCGTCGCGGGTGGCATGGAAAGCATGTCGAATGCACCATATTACTCCTTCGGGGCGCGATGGGGATTGCGCATGGGCAACGGCGAACTTGTTGACGGCGTTATCCATGATGGGCTGACCGATCCGCTCATGAAAGTGCATATGGGCATCCACGGCTCGACCGTCGCCGCCGAAGAAAAATGCAGCCGTGAAGAGCAGGACGCATGGGCCTACCGTTCCCACCAGCGTGCGGTTGCCGCGGCAGACGGCGGCCTTTTCGCGGAGGAAATTGTCGCCGTCACGATACCCGACAAGAAAAAAGGCGACATCAAAGTAGACACCGATGAAGCCCCACGCCGCGATACCACACTTGAAGTGCTGGCTAAACTGAAGCCTGTTTTTGACGCAAGCGGCACTGTAACGGCCGGCAACGCGCCCGGCATCAACGACGGAGCCGCCGCACTTGTTATCGCCTCTTCTGAGTACGCCAAGTCGCACAAGCTCAAGCCTCTTGCCAGGATACTCGGCTATGGGGAGGCCGCCTGGGATACGCCATACCTGGCGTATGTGCCCGCGATGGCCGGTGAGCGCGCCCTCAAAAAACTAGGTATGACCGTTGCCGACCTCGACCTTGTGGAAATAAACGAGGCTTTCGCCAGTGTTGCCCTCATCAGCATGGCCCGGCTAGGGCTGCACGAGGACAAGGTCAATGTGAACGGCGGGGCAATCGCGCTGGGTCATCCGATAGGCGCTTCAGGAGCACGGTTGATTACTACCCTCATCTATGAGCTTATGAGGCGCGGAGGGGGCATCGGCATGGCTGCTATCTGCTCGGGTATGGCGCAGGGCGATGCGATTATCATCCAGGTGGGTGAATAGATTGGATTTTCTCGCCACTGCCCGAAGACAAATGCTCGCTGGTGAATTGAACGACGCAAGAGAGAAACTACTCGACGCGTTCGCCGGACTCTCTGATGAAGACATGGCCATGCCAGAGGTAGCTGGCGAATGGTCGGTGCGCGACATACT
>JBBRVL010000359.1:0-4424 GCA_038246925.1 Chloroflexia bacterium | reverse complement strand
TCCGTTGCATCCTCTGCATCACCGCAACCTTCACGGGCTGGTTGCCCCGCCCGTTCAGCCGCGCGTCGCCCAGAAGGTTGGCTGAGTAGAGAGATTGAGCGTCTGGCGCGAGCACTCCTTCAAGACCGCCAGCCTTTTGTGCGCTATCTACCTCGGATTGCCTGCTTCTCTGCCGGTCTTGATGTTCCGTGCCTTGATTCTCTGCCATATGCTTTCTCCTCTATATGCTTGCTTATAGTAGAGCAAGCTCTGTTCAGGAGTACGTGAGCCCTGTAGAGAACGCCTTCATAGACCTGCCAGATACAGGTGTTCAGGGTTCCTCAAGTGGAAATATCCTACTGAAGCTCGCTTATCTTAAGCAAAGCCATTCAAAGATAATCAGTGGAGCAATTATATAGCCCACAAAGGACGAATGCAATGGGCAAACGTAAAGGGCAGCTACAATAATGGAGTTCATTATGCGCCCTGATTTCTATGTATACTCTCAGAAATATTCTCACTACGAATCCGCAAAAGCCCTTGACAAATCCTCGAAAATAGTTTATATATAAACCATATAGTTTAACTGTAAACTGTTTCGGCAAAGAAAAAGCCCCGGAGGGCGACATGAGCGGCGTTCGCAACCCAGGTCTGCTGGCCTGGCTCTACATGATGAGAGTCTCCAATAAAATACACCACAGTTCCGCGGATCACCTGGAGGAGTACGATCTCACTGCGGCCCAGTTCGATGTGCTAGCTCATCTCAGCGTAAAAGGCGGCATCAGCCAGCAGGCGCTCTCCGAGCGGTTACTGGTGACGAAAGGCAATGTGTGCGGTCTCATAGACCGCATGGAGAGCCGAGGTCTTGTATCAAGGTGCAGCCACCCTGATGACCGCCGCCTGAACCTGCTCCACCTCACCGAGGCGGGCAAGGCGTTAGCCGCCAGGGTAGTTCCAGCCCACGAAGAGTTCATCAAGCAGCAGATGCAACACTTGAGCGCAGAAGAGCAGCGCACTATGTACATGCTATTGCGTGATCTCGACCACTCGCTCGACTAATTTTTTTACCACATCAGTTTATATATAAACAGTAGATCAATAAACCACCAATCAAAAGGAGTTACGAAAATGACAATCACAGCAGAAAAAGTAAGTACAACCACATGGAAAATAGACCCCGCTCACTCTAGCATAGATTTCTCGGCCAAGCATATGATGATCTCGACAGTACGAGGCCACATGGGTGCGGTGACCGGAGAGATAATCGTAGACGAGCGCAACCCTGCTAATTCCTCGGTCGATGTGACCGTAGATATAGCCGGCCTCACCACTAACGAATCGAACCGCGATACACATCTCCGGTCTGCCGATTTCTTCGATGCCGACAATCACCCTGAGGCGACCTTCAAGAGCACCAGGATCGAGCCGCTCAGCGAGGACAAGTTCCGCGTCACAGGCGACCTGACGATCCGCGGAACGACCAAGAGCATCACCCTCGATATCGAGCGCGAGGGCGAAGGTGTCGATCCCTGGGGCAATGTGAAGGCAGCGTTTGCCGCTACCACTACCCTCAACCGCAAGGACTTCGGCCTCAACTGGAACGTTGCGCTTGAAGCTGGCGGCGTACTGGTCAGCGAGAATATCAAACTGGAGATCACGATAGAGGCAATCAAGCAGGTTGCCACTGCGGATAGCGCCGCAGCGTAACTCCAGGAATGAGTGTCACGGCGGCAGGGCTTTCCCTCCGCCGTGACACTCATTTGGTTTAAGTGAGATAATAGCAGCCTGGGAATCCGAGGATATTCGTACGAAAAGGAGCACTATGTTAGCTACATGCACGCATCTGGAACAAGATTTGGACGCAAAACCTCGCACACCAAACGGCTGCGAAGAGTGCCTGGCGATGGGTGATAGCTGGGTGCACTTACGACTCTGTCTGACCTGCGGGCACGTAGGCTGTTGTGACTCCTCAAAGAACAAGCACGCGACCAGGCACTTCCACGACACTGAGCACCCTACGATAAGGTCGTTCCAACCTGGCGAGACCTGGCGATGGTGCTATGTGGACGAGCTGTTCGCCCAGAGTTGATAGGCGGCAAGTAAGGTCGCCAAACTCTGCTTTACTTTTCCGGCTGTCGCACTGAGGGCTAAAGTTAGAAAGGCCAGTTCTCTATTACCCACACAATCAACGGCGCAATTGCAAGGGCAGGCAAGTAATTCGCCAGCTTTAGCTCCTTTATATTCAATAGCTTCAGGCCGACACCCACGATGATCAAGCCGCCCGCTGCCGTCATCTCTATGATGTAAGGGTTGCGGCAATCTGAGGGGCTGGGGCAATCCGTTACGCCTTCCGCTATGGTCGAAGCTGCCAGGCTGAGGATGCCCTGGTACACAAGCACCGTCACCGCCGACATCAGCACCCCCCAGCCCAGGGTCGCCGCGAAAGCAAACGCCGTGAAGCAGTCGAGCATCGACTTGATGGCGAGCAGGGTTATATCCCCACTGATGCCGTTCTGTATCGAGCCTAATATCGTTAGAGGGCCGACACAGAAGACGATGCTGCTGGTTACGAATGCCTCACTGAATGTACTGGCCCCTTTCCCGCCCTTCGCTAATCGCTTTTGAAGATAGTCACCCAGGTTATCGAGATGGTAGTCTAACCTGAGTAGTTCGCCGAGGATGCCTCCAACCAGGATGCTGCCGAGCAAGATGAGCGCGCTTCTTGTCACAAGTGCATTCTGCATGCCTATCAGTATCGTCGCCAGCCCAATCCCGCCCATGATGATGTCCTGAAAGCGACCTGATAGACGGCTCCCGACGAGCAGGCCCGCCGTAGCTCCCAGCAGTACAGTCAGCACGTTCAGAAGCGTGCCTGAGACCGCCGTCATCGCCTCAAGCGCCCCTGTATCTTGGCTGCGATCAGTTCCACTTCAGACAGGCGCATCCGCCAGACCAGTGCGGCGTACAGGCTGCTACCGGCTAAGGCCGGTATCCCCAGTAATAATATCTTATCGAGAAGTGTGTCGCCTCGCACAACCTGTATAAGCGACCACCAGACGACATAACTGAGTAATGCCATCAGGAGAGCAGCCGCCCCGGCTTTCAGGGTTGTATCCCCTATCCCGAAGCCGCGCAGGCCCCCATCTGTGCGAAGAGCGCGCCAGAGGAGTGCTCCTGTTACGATCGCGTGAAAGGCCAGTTGTGCCGAGTTAGCCAGCACCAACCCTGCCATCCCCATCGTTTCGACTGTGCCCAGTGCGACGGCCAAATAGACCCCGATTGCCGCGATCCCGACCATCACCGGCGTAAGAGTGTTCTTACGGGCATAAAAAGCAAAGATGAGTATCTGGTCCAGCGCGCTGAACGGTAGGCCGGGGATGTAAAAAAGGAGCGCGGTCACGGTGCGATTCTGGTCTTCCAGGTTGAACGCGCCGTGCCTGAAGAAGAGCGCCACAACCGGCACGGCGAGCGCCAGCAGACCGGCAGCCGCAGGCAGCACCATCACCATGCGCAGGCCTGCCGCGAGGGTCCTTTTATAGCCCTCGGTGTTGCCTGTGCTAAAATGCTGCGAGAGAGACGGGAGTGACGCAAGAGAGATAGCAGCGGCCACCAGCCCAAGCGCGAACTGCACGAGGGTGGTCGCGTACCTCATGGCTGCAATCGAGCCTTCGCCTGTCTGCGACGCCAGGTTGCGGTCTATGATGAGCGCGCCCGATGTGATAACCACGCTCAGGCCAACCGGAGCGTACAGCCTCAGAATCTTGCCTACCGCCGGGTGGCTCCAGTCGAGTGTGGGGCGGATTCGAATATCGCGCAGGCCGGGCAATTGGAGCGCCAGCATCGCAAACGCACCGACCACCAGGCCAATAGCCAGGCTCTTGACGCCCAACACCCCCGCCAGCGTGAACGCGAAGAAGATAATGGCGGCGTTGAACAACGTCGATGTCAGCGCAGGATAGATAAAGCGCCCTAAAGCATAGTGCGCGGCTGTAACTACGCCCGCCAGGCCCATGAATAGCACGCCCGGCAATACCCATTGTGTCATCGTGAGCGCGAGCGAGCACGTTTCTCCCGCCTTGCCCGCGCACATGAAATTGACGAGCGGCTGGGCGAATAACTCAAGCAGCACAACGGACAACAAGAGGAATATACCCGCTATCGTAATTACGCTGCTGAGGACGCGGGCGAACTCAGGCCTCTGCTTCTCGTCGGCGGTGTATTCACTCAGAACAGGCACAAGCGCCGCGCTCACTGTCCCCGCGATGAGCAGGTCGTACACGATGGTGGCGACATGGTTGGCAATCGTGAAGGCATCGACCTGCCCCCCGCCGCCGAAGAGGGTAGCAATAGTAGTCTCACGCCCCAGCCCCAACACCCGGCTCAACACCGTCCCCACCATCAGCACCAGAGCCGCCCGCGCTATCTTCCCCCCAACGGAAGAGCCT
>JBBRVL010000358.1:0-4459 GCA_038246925.1 Chloroflexia bacterium | reverse complement strand
GTGCTTCGGCGCTAGTGTAGCAGCTAAATGCGAGCTTGTCAATAGGTCGAGAGATGTAGACAGGGTTTAATCATTCTCGGTGGAGACACCCCGTAGGGGCAGGCCCCCGTGCCTGCCCTGTTTGCCACATGATGCGCCCACCGTCCCAGGGCAGGCACGGGGGCCCGCCCCTACGAGAGAATGATTAAACCCTGAGACGTAGAAGAGAGTCTATTGGTGACCAGTGACGAGTGATTAGGGTTTGGTAATCGCGCATCCCTCATCACTTACATTGTTGACGTCCTGTCTTGTAGTGGATAAAATGCCCCTGGGGAGGACTCGCTATGTCCGAGGCGCGCCCGTTGACCATATTATGCCTGGCCAGCTATGAAAAAGGGGCCGATTTCCTGCGCGAGTGTAAGCGGCAGGGCTGCTACGTGATCCTCCTCACGGTCGAGAGGCTCGCCGATGCCGGTTGGCCGCGTGAGAGTATTGACGAGCTTATCGCCCTTCCCGATCTGTCTGACAGGCAGTCAGTGATCTACACCGCCAGCTATATAGCCCGCACCCGCATCATAGACCGCGTGGTGGCGCTCGAAGACTACGATGTTGAGATCGCCGCCACCCTGCGCGAGCACCTCCGCTGTCCAGGCATGGGCGATACCACATCACGCTACTTCCGGGACAAGCTGGCCATGCGCTCGAAGGCAGAGGAGGCGGGCATAGCCGTGCCTGCTTTTTGCCCTGTTCTAAACTATGATCAACTACACGAGTTCATGGGCCGCGTCCCCTTGCCCTGGCTCCTGAAGCCGAGGTCGGAGGCAGGGGCAGTTGGGATAAAGAAGATAAATGGGCCAGACGAGCTATGGCCTCTGCTGCTTGACCTGGGGGACCGGCAATCGTTCTTCCTGCTGGAGCAATATATAGATGGAGATGTTTACCATGTAGACTCTATTGTGTTCGGCAAGGAGGTAGTCTTCGCCGAGGCCCACAGATACGGCTCGCCTCCAATGGATATCGTTCATGAGGGTGGCCTCTTTGTCAGCCGCACCCTCCCACGGGATGACGCCGATAGCCTCACCCTCCAAACGCTCAACCGGCAGGTGCTACAGGAGCTTGGTTTTGTGCGTGGGGTGGCGCATACAGAGTTCATCAAAGCGCGGGCTGATGGCCGCTTTTATTTCCTTGAGACTTCGGCCCGTGTAGGTGGGGCCTATCTTGTTGACCTGGTGCGGGCGGCGACCGGAGTGAACCTGTGGGTGGAATGGGCGAAGATCGAGATCGCCGGAAGCATAGGCCGATATGAGTCGCCTACCCCCAGGCAAGATTATGCGGGAATTATCATCTCGCTGGCTCGGCAAGAGCACCCCGATACGAGCGGGTACAACGATCTAGAGATCGTGTGGAGGCTCGACCACAAGCATCATGTAGGACTGATAGTAACCAGCGACGACCTCTTGCGTGTAGAAGCTTTGCTCGACTCCTACGCGCCGCGCTTCTATAGCGACTTCTACGCTACCCAGCCCGCCCCCGATAAGCCTGCCAGTTGATATTTATGATTACCTGCTATAGCTGGTGATAAATGAAGCGAACCCACTTACCTTTGTCATTCTGAACGAAGTGAAGAATCCGTTCGGTCTACCTTACTCACGACGGATTCTTCACTTCGTTCAGAATGACAATTCAAACTTTGTCCTGTTCTTCGTACATTGTGTTACTCTTGAGTATAGATTCCAGGCGCTCGCCGGTTGCTTATCTGTTTGCAAATAGGCGCTACGGGTGTTATAATCCGTAAGTTATGCGGAATATTGGCTCAGTTTATAGGAGACACAGGTGAGACTAGAGGACGCCCTTAATATTATCCAGCTTATTCTGGCGGTTGTGCTTATTTTAGTAGTGTTGCTTCAGACCAAAGGCTCGACTATGGGTGGCCTGTTCGGTGGCGGCGACTCCTCTTCGGTATATCGCACGCGGCGCGGCTTTGAGAAGAGGCTATTTCAGTTTACTATTGCGCTGTCGGTGCTCTTCTTCTTGATTGCCCTCGTCAACAGCATCATCAGCAAGCCCGCTTAGGTAGAAAGCCGAAGTCAGAAATCGGACGTGGTTGCCGGTCTCTGACTTCTTCTGTTTTCTCATGTCTACTTCCTTCAAGCCCCAGGCTATTATAGCACTGGCGGGGATGGCGCTGCTCTTGATCGTGCTCGCCCTGACCTCAAAGACCGGCGACGCAGGCTCCCCACGCTCGGAGACACGTAAAGGCGATACTTATGTCGAGGCGATGATAGGACCGCCCAGGTTCGTCAACCCCCTCCTTGCTCTGTCGGACACTGACCGCGATCTGACCCACCTGGTCTTCAGCGGCCTCACCAGGATCAATTCTGAGGGTGATCTTGTAGCCGATCTCGCCTCCGGTTGGGAGGTCAGCCCCGACAGCCGCGTCTATACCTTTACCCTCAAGCCCAACGCGCAGTGGCACGACGGCGCGCCTTTGACCGCCGACGATGTGCTCTTTACAGTGGGCCTGTTACGCTCCCCCGATTTTCCCGGCGACCCGGCCCTTGCCGCAGTCTGGCGTAACGTACAGCCCAAGGCTCCCACGCAGCAGACTGTAACATTCGAGTTGGCCTCCCCCAATTCCTCGTTCATACAGTTCACCACGCTTGGCATACTGCCCAGACACCTGTGGGGCAGCATCAAGCCCGCCGATATTCGTGGGTCCGAGCTGAACATATCACCTGTTGGTTCGGGTCCGTGGCGGTATGTGCGTACCCCAGGAGCGGTCGCGCCCGAAGGCTCAGCGATAACCCTGCCTGATAAGCCGCCGCCAGTGTTGATGCCCTTAGATGAAGGTGTGCTCCTTGAACCTTTCCTGGCACAAAATCAGGGCCAGACTATATCCCGATTATGGTTCCGGCTATACCCAGCCTTCGGCGCTGCCCTCACAGGATTCAAACTGGGCGAGGTGCATGGCCTGGGTCATATCCCCGACGACCAATTAGATGAAGTCAGAAATATATCTGATGTGAGCTTGCAGCAGACCGCGCTGGCACGCTATTCGATGCTCCTGATGAATACGCGCTCTCCTTTGTTCGATAGAGTTGAAACGCGGCAGGCGTTCGTGCTCGCTATAGACCGCGATGCCATTGTTGCACGAACCGTAGGTGGCCGAGGGCGACCCGCCGTGAGTCCTGTGCTGCCAGGCTCATGGGCTTTCGATAACAGCCTGCCCCTCTCATCTCAGAACTATAACCCTGCCGAAGCGCGGAGGCTGCTCGATACCGCCGGGTGGAAGTTACGAGCGGACGGTGTGCGTGCCAGGGATGGCGTCACACTCACGGTAGTGCTGTCGGCCAACGCCGACATACCTGTGAATATTGAGGTAGCGCGGCAAGTAGAGGGTTATTTACGCGCCATCGGTGTGGACGTAAAACCTGCATACGTAACTAGAGAAGTGCTGCTGCGCGACTATTTAGGCCCACGGGCCTTCCACGTTGCAGTTGCGAGCTGGGAAGCTCAGGGGGCCGATCCCGACATCTACCGATACTGGCATTCATCACAGATTAGCATCGAGGGTGGGCTTAACTTCTCTGGTTGGGGCAATCCACAGGCCGATGCCGCGCTGGAAGCAGCCCGTATGAGCAGCGATAAAGCCGAGCGCAAGCGGCACTATTCGGAGTTCCAGAAGGCATTCTTGCAGGATGTGCCCGCAGTGGTCCTTTTCAGCCCTTTATATACATATGCAGTCAGAGCGCCCGCCACAGGTGTGACTCTGCCGCAAGTGGAGATATTGGAGCCGTCGCAACGCTTTGGCACACTCGCCGGTTGGTCTCTGCAGGCACGTGGCTGGCCGTGAGACAAATTAAGTCAGATAAGAATAGGCTACGAAGAAAATAACGCACGCGAAGGCGAAACCGAGATAGACAAGCACGGAAAGGCAACCGGAGTCGGTGATGGCCCACTTGTCCATGCTGATAGCCATGTGCCGGTAATCGAGCAGATCAGGCTGGGGTGGTGGGCCTTCAAACTCGAAGTCCGGGGGAGTCTGCTTCTGTTTTCCGAACTGTATAGTCATGTTTTTGCGTAAGACAAGGAACGAGAAACGCTAGCAACTCTAATTAGGTTTGATAGAGGCTCTATAGTATATACAAGGCAGGCGGCATAATAGTTGCACGGTATTGGTCTGTACAGACAATATAAGGAGAAAAAGTATGGATAAGCCGCCCGTGGTGTTATACCTGGCAAACCTGTGAGGGCCATGTCATAGTGTGGGAGAGTTTCTCTCACGGATGGGAGTCTCTTTTGAGGAGCGCAATATTTCATCGGATCGGGAAGCCCGCAAGATGTTCCAGGAGAAAGGCTACGATCTGCTGCCTGTGATTGAAATCAATGAGGCGGTGATTACAGATTACACAGGTGAATCTCAGTTGATCGAGGCATTAGCAAAAGAAGGCTACTTGTAATTGGACTGTGCGTAGGGGCG
>JBBRVL010000357.1:0-4460 GCA_038246925.1 Chloroflexia bacterium | reverse complement strand
GCCGACCAAATTGAGAACGTCGGGTATAACGCAGCCTCCTGTGCTTGGTATTTGCGCATTGGAAGTTTACGAGAAGATCGGTACTGAAGCACGAGGCGCTTATCATGCCGACTTCGTGCGTATCGCATCAGGAATAGAAAAGTATCATCAGTGGCTCATCAGGGAACGCGACCCCTGGAACGAAAACTTGCTGCTCTGCCTGCACCCCTGGGAGACCGGCACCGACAACTCACCCGCGTTCGACCCACTAATAGATAGCACGCGCCTTTTCGTTGGGGAGAGTGGGCTATACGTTGATAACTTTGGTCGGGCCGACACTTCTCACGTCAGCCAGGACCAGCGTCCCACCGACCGCGATTACTACGCCTACTTCGGTCTGCTGGCTCTCTTCAAATCGCTTCGCTATGACCAGGAGAAGGTTATCGATGCCAGTCCTTTCCTTCTGCAAGACGTGCTATTCAATACAGTTTTCGTCGCTTCCTTGCGCTCCCTGGCAGATCTGCAGCGAAGGTTGGCTGAATCCTCACTACCGGAGGATTCCTTCACCTTGAGACAGGCGGGCCGTGACAACGACCTCAGAGCAGATGCAGTGGCGAACGCGATCAGGAGCAAGCTCTGGGACCCGCGAAAAAAATGCTTCCTATCGTATGATTGCCGGGGAAATGCTCTCTTATCGACCCTAACTGTGTCTGGGCTACTGCCACTTATGGCGAGTATCGCAGATGAGACACAGGTACATGACACTCTTTCCCGCCTCTTTGACCCTGGGCAGTTCTGGTCGGCCTGCCCTCTTCCTTCGACGCCCCTCGACAGTTCATCGTTCAATCCGCGAAGATACTGGTCTGGACCATCCTGGCCGGTCACAAACTGGCTCGTTTTGAGAGGACTGCGCGACCACGCTCCTGAATATGCTCGTGCTTTGTTATTGCATTCTCTGGAGATGATAGCCGAAGGAAGTGACGTAGAGACTGCTCGCCAGGCCGCGCTAAGGACAATGGAGCGGAACAGCGTGAATGAGGACTTTACCACCCCATCGACGCGGCAGTATCGTCACGCCTGGCTCTGGGATAGTGCTATAGTTGCTGTTAGCTGGCCGCTGGTTGAAGAGCGTCCATCTATCGAGCATGAGGGTGGGACGCCTGAAACCCCTGGATTCTGGGAATATTACCATCCGACTACCGGCGCGCCTCTTGGTGCTCCGCAGATGACCTGGACTGCCTCGCTTTTCTTGGAACTTGATGCGCTCTCTCGCACGGCAGATTCATAATGACCTACGATATGTGCTTTCCGCTAAACTCGTTCACTATTGACAGCATGGTTCTCTCGTGCTAAGCTTAATCTAATGATACCTAGTCTCAATAAACTCGAAGAGCAGGTTTTAGGACTTGCCGAGCGCAGGCTGGCAGAAGCCGGCCATCGAATTACGGCACCCCGCAGGGAAGTTCTAGCGAATATCACCCGGCAAACTAACACATTTACGGCCGCCGATCTCACCGAGGCCTTCAAGTCGACTCCATCCGTAGGCCGCGCAACTATTTTTCGGACAATCGAACTGCTAGTAGAGCTGCACCTGCTCGAGCGCGTACATCTGGAAGCAAGCGGCGCGTCGGGTTACGCGTACGTGCTTTGCGGCCTCACCGAGACCCACCACCACCATACGGTTTGCACACAATGCGGTACTGTAAGTGATCTGGAAGGGTGCTTCCTCGATGGCCGGAGGCTTAGTGGTCTGAGCGAGAAAAGCTCATTTCGCGTAGATGACCACCACCTGGAGCTATACGGCGTGTGCGGAAAATGCCAGCAAAGCGAGTGACTATCTTATATCAGTCCGGTGACTTTGACAGCATCAAGGAAGGATATTTATTGTGAGCCTAGCAGCTAACGAGCGAACGCACCCAGGGACGGCTGGCCGAAGGGCAAACCTGACTCAAGCCGAGCCGGTACTAAGGGTTCAGGATGTCAGCTTCGCCTACGAAGACGGCGCAACCGTGCTCGACCACCTCACTTTGCAAATAGCCGCAGGTGAATTCGTCGCGCTCGTGGGTCCGAATGGTGCGGGCAAAAGCACACTTCTGAAGATAATGCTTGGGCTGCTCAAGCCACAGCAGGGACATGTGTTCCTCTTCGGGCAAGATCAGCGTCGTTTCAAAGAATGGTGGCGCATCGGGTACGTGCCCCAGAGGCTCGAGCAATCGAATCCTCATTTCCCCGCAACAGTTGAAGAGATTGTGATGCTCGGAAGAGCCGCGAAGCGTGGCCTTTTCAGATGGCCTGGACGTGAGGACCACGTGGCGGTTAGCCGCGCGCTGGAACTGGCGGGCATCGACAATCTGCGCCACCGGATGATTGGTCTACTATCAGGGGGCCAGCAGCAGCGCGTCTATATTGCCCGCGCCCTTGCTGCCGAGCCGGACCTGCTGGTGCTTGATGAGCCGACAGCAGGAGTCGATGCCGAATCACAGTCGAGGTTCTATGGGCTGCTGCATAGTCTGAACAAAGAACTTGGTGTTTCCCTTGTATTCGTCTCCCATGATATAGGACCACTCAGGCAGATGCTCGATACGGTGGCCTGTATTGACCGCTCGCTTTGTTATTATGGTCCACCGGAAGGCTTCACAGACGCGCCGTCGCATTTCGCGGTCACAACCGAGAGCAAGGCCTGATGTTCGACTGGCTACAGCTTGAGTTTATGCAGCGTGCCCTCGCTGCGGGCCTCCTCGTGGCGGCTATCTGCCCCGTTATCGGTCTATTTCTGGTGTTGCGGCGACTCTCTCTCATTGGTGATGGCCTGGGACATATCGCATTTGCGGGTGTGGCGGCCGGGTTCTATACGCACATCTATCCGCTCGTAACGGCGCTCGGCTTCACGATAGCTGGGGCGGCAGGCATCGAATGGCTGCGCTCCAGGC
This sequence comes from Chloroflexia bacterium, assembly GCA_038246925.1. Taxonomy (GTDB): domain Bacteria; phylum Chloroflexota; class Chloroflexia; order QHBQ01; family JADMIH01; genus JADMIH01. Next base: position 1,551 of record JBBRVL010000357.1, on the reverse strand, counting down.
AGAAGGCGTATGGTGATCTCGCCCTGGCTATCTTCTTTTATAGCGGTATAGCGGGCGGAGTGGTCCTAGCAAAGTTGAGTAAATCGTTTAGCGGCGCGCAACTCTTTGGTTACCTTTTCGGGCAGATTTCGACGGTCAGCGTTACTGATGTCTGGTTTATACTCGGCCTGGGCATAGTGGTTGTGGCGATAGTGGTACTTTTCTACAAAGAGCTTTTTGCCCTGACCTTTGACGAGGCGACTGCCCGGGTTAGCGGTATACGCGTCGGCGCGCTGAACCTTCTCCTTGCGGTGATGGCGGCGGTTACTGTCTCAGTCGGTATGAGGATCGTTGGTTTATTGATGGTGGCGGCATTGATGATAGTGCCTGTGGCGGCAGCATTACAGCTTGGCCGGGGTTTCAAGGCAACTCTGCTATGGTCGGTGCTGTTCAGTATGGTCTCGCTCGTAACTGGCCTGGCGACATCGTACTATCTCGACCTACCGCCTGGCGGCACGATTGTCCTGCTGGCGGTCGGGGTCTTTTTGCTGGCGACTATATTTAGAACAGCCGTTGTCGCCATTGTGCGGTCAGGCATTAGGCGAGGCGCTTAAACCTGTATCTTGTACATTTGGCTGCTATTCGCCAGTGGTGGCCGGTTTCTGCTCCGCTCTTACCATGTCCAGCGTCTCCAGAGCGTGACGGAGATGAGGGATCATGATGCTCCCACCTACCACGAGCACGACATTGAGCGCATCGGTTAGCTCTTCGTCGCTCCAACCGGCCTCGACGCACTGGATTATGTGATAGTCAATGCAGTCGTTGCACCGCAGCACCGCTGATGCCACGAGGCCCAGTAGCTCTTTGGTATTGCCGGGAAGCGGGCCGTCATTGTATGCCGCTGTATCGAGGTTGAAAAATCTGTTGATGCCCAGGTGGCCCGCACCCAAGATGCGTTCGTTCATCCTCGTTCTGTAGTCACGGAACTCATTTAGACGCCCCATGTATCCCTCCTCAAGCCCGGCGGCCTCACTAATCTATAGGGTTGCATAGACCACGAATCTTGTCATAAGTCCCCTAGCTTGTGCCACTATCTCAGCGGGCGAGTACGAGGCGCGACATCGTAGAATCACATGCTATCACTAACTGCCTGAGCGCGACAAGGTAGACTAATAACTATGCAGGACAATCAAACCGGCAGTTGTATTTAGCTGGTGAATGCTCTAGTCAGCCTCCTCCCGACTATCTTTACTTTGCGCCAAAGCAGCAGTATAATCTGCGAAAGTTCCTATTGAAGGCGCGTCTTGCTCGTGTCACGGTACGACCATGTTTACGTTATCTGGCATGTGTGGAGCTAACGTTAAGATGTAGCATGTTAGCTTTGTTTTGAGTGCCATTTAGCAAGGTATTCCTTTATACCCGAACCAATATAATTTACCGAATTGGCTAATTGGCCGCTTGGCAAATTAACGGTCTCTATGTAGAGATGGGATGTGATGTATGCCCGATAACGACGCCACGCGGCAGTCAGTTAGCCGGAACATAGAAGCGGAGCAAGATACGCTCGTCCAG
>JBBRVL010000356.1:0-4461 GCA_038246925.1 Chloroflexia bacterium | reverse complement strand
TTCATGCCAATTTTATAGATGCGGGTGTAAGCACCATAATTGCCAGTGATGCGGTGGCGCAGCGGGTCCACGAAGCTATAGCAAACAGTCAAGTCGAGCGACTGATCGTGACTTATAGCCAAGATTATCTGCCCCCACTTATGAGACTGGGATTGGGAATGCAAAATCGGTCTGCCGGAGCGACTTCCCCCATACAAGGCGACAATGTCTACTCTTTCCTCGACCTGATACGAGATAATGAACCTGGGCAGATGCAGCCAGAGATCAGTCCAGATGATACCGCGCTGGTTCTCTATACGGGCGGCATTACCGGCACACCCAGAGGAGTGATGTTGAGCCACCGCAATCTTATAGCGAATGTGCTCCAGATGAACGCATGGGTATGGGATGCGCGTGAGGAACGCAAGGAGGTTTTCCTCGCTGTGATGCCTTTGTTCCACAGCTATGGCCTCACGGTCGTGATGAACCTTGCAATCTCCGTCGGCGGGGCTATGCTACTTCTGCCGCGCTTCACGTTGAAAGAGTTATTGCGCAACATCACTCGGTTTCGCCCGACTATTTTTCCAGCGGCGCCGACCATTTACAACTCAATCGTGAACTACTCACTCGTCCAGCGCTACGACCTGCGCTCGATCAGGGTTTGCATTTCAAGCGCTGCCCCACTACCTGTGGCGGTAGCGCAAGCGTTCGAGAGCATCACGGGAGCGAGGTTGGTAGAGGGCTACGGGCTTACCGAGACATCCGCGCTCACACACTGCAACCCTGCGCATGGCGAGCGACGCGCAGGCAGCATTGGGCTGCCGTTGCCACTTACCGAAGCTATGATAGTTGACCCAGGTAGTCGAAGGCCTTTACCCACAGGCGAGATAGGAGAGCTAGTCGTGCGCGGGCCGCAGGTGATGCAAGGGTATTGGGCACAGGAGCAACAAACCGCCCCGGTACTAGAGGATGGTTGGCTTTACACAGGCGATATGGCGCGATGTGATGAAGGGGGTTACTTCTACATCGTGGACCGTAAGGAAGATATCATATCTGTTGATGGTCACAATGTCTATCCACGCGAGGTGGAGGATGTGTTGTACGGGTGCGAAAAGGTAGAAGACGTGGTAGTTGCGGGCGTGCCTGACAAGCATCGTGGAGAGATAGTTAAGGCTTACGTGGTGCTCAAAGATGATATGGAAGTGACCGAGCGGGAGCTGCGGGCTTTCTGCGCTGAGCGGCTGGCGGGCTACAAGGTGCCTGCGCGGATAGAGTTCCGCGAAGGGCTGCCGAAGAGCAACACCGGTAAGTACCTGCGCCGCGAGCTTGTGCGCGAGGAGGTAGAGAGGCAGGGACGGGGATAAGTGTGATAAATCAGCGCGCAGAGACGCTTGTTTCTTCCAGCACCTCGAAGCAAGGTATCCTGCGTCGTACCTCATCTACGAGGGCCATATCAAGGTCTGCTACCAGCACAGTTTCCTCTTCATCTGCTTCAGCGAGTATGTTACCCCAGGGGTCAATTATGGTTGAGTGACCGCACCAGTTCGAGTTATCGCCCTGACCTGTGCGGTTAGCCGCCACCACGAAAAACTGATTTTCAATAGCGCGCGCCCGCAAGAGAGTGCGCCAATGTTCAAGTCGAGGGTGAGGCCACTCGGCTGGGACCCACAGAACACGCGCACCGTGATATGCTAGCTGCCTCACGCTCTCGGGGAAGCGAATATCAAAGCAGATCAGTGTAGCCCAGGGGCCGAGCGGTGTATTAGTTACCAGACCAGGCTCGCCAGGGCAGAGGAACTCCGGCTCCTTCAGCAGTGGAAATAAATGCTCCTTGCTATAGCGGGCAAGGGTATTGCCGTCAGGTCCGATTGTGTAGCAGGTGCTGTATACTCCACCGGGACCGCGCTCTGGGAATGAGCCACCAACTATTGTTATGCCGAGCTTCTTTGCAGCACCCCGCAAGAAGGCAAGTGTCTCTGCCGCATACTCATCCGCAAGCTCCTCGAAGCGATCAAGCGTATAGCCGGTTGTCCACAGCTCGGGGAGAAGCGCCGCTTGTGCTCCCTGTTCGGCCGCCTCATTTAGCATAGCTTCGGCGCGCACCATGTTCTTCTTTGGCTCTCCCGAACAGACCTCCATCTGGATGGAAGCAACTCGTACGTTTGCATTGCTCGCTGCACTTATCCTGTTGTCCATGGCTTTGGTATCCCTTTCTTGGAGCTTTAGTAAACGATTATAGCACAAGGTACGCTACGATGATCCGCGGTTGGCAATCCTGACGACTCCAAGTGGCATGGATTTTGATGATGGAGGTAAGCCGTGCCCCAGATATTTTGCGGCAATGTCGAATTGGTCCGGTAGGTCTTTAGATGTATTTTCCGCTAATAATCATCTAATTTCGTGCGATAACCATTGACAAGGCTTGTGAAATCGGGTACAAATATGAGTTGAGGACGAAAAACTTGCTTGGAAAAGTTGCGTAAATAGAGCAGGCATCACAATTAGAGCGCGGGCCGTGTTTAGTGCGGATACCGCGCCTTATATTCTTATAAAGCTGTTTGCCTGGGAGCCTGGAAATTGAAACTTAAGGCAGTCCAGGAACGTTAATATAAGTAGAAGTTATACAAATGGGTAGTAAATGAACGAGGTAGATTTATATCGGTAGCGGCTGTAGGCTTATCGTTTTGAAAAGGGTAAGCCTACTATTATGGAGGTAGTATATAGGCGTATGATGGCTGGAGGCAGAGTTTAGAGAGTGGAGATGTTATTACAGGTATCAACCCCAATCTCCGACGACAACGAGGTTGTTTGGGAATCGCACACGGGGGATGTCTGGCCGGGAGGGTCAGGTCTGGGTGCGCGTTCGCGGAGCAGCCGTCATGATGACAGTTCTGAAATCGGCAACGTAGAAGTGCTCGATGTTTTTGAGTTTGGCGATGCGGATGTTTTTGAGTTTGAGAGTGTTGAGCATGAGATGCGAGAGCTGGTTCTAGCTGAAGAGGAGAGCGATGTGATGAATTTGGATACTAGCCAGACACCTATCATCGGTGGAATAGAGGAAGACGACCTTTTGCACTACGCGGGTGCGACGGGTGCGGACCACAAGAGCGCGGAAGACTCGGTGGGGATGTACCTGCATGAGATCGGACGTGTTTCCTTGCTTTCGGCTACCGAGGAGATAGCGCTGGCTATTAGCATGCAGAAGGGCAAGCGTGCCCAGGAGCGATTGCGCGAGGCTTATGATCTGGGCTTCGAGGAGATCGCGCGGCTGCGGTCTGAGGACGCGCGTGGGCGGGCTAGCCGCCGACGGTTGATCGAGGCTAACTTGAGGTTGGTGGTGAGCGTGGCTCGCAAGTATGCGGGGCGCGGTATCTCGCTGCTCGACCTTATACAGGAAGGCAACTTCGGTCTGCTGCGGGCGGTGGACCGTTTCGATTACCGCAAGGGGCACCGTTTTAGTACATATGCTACGTGGTGGATTCGGCAGGCTATTACGCGGGCTATCGCGGACCAGAGCCGGACCATTCGCCTGCCTGTTCACATGGTGGAGGCGGTCGGACGGCTGACGCAGGTCTCGCACCGGTTGCAGCAGAGGCTGGGCCGGGAGCCTGTGGCCGATGAGATTGCGGAAGAGATGAGCATTACGCCTGAGAAGGTGCGCCAGATAATCGGGGCTGCCCAGCAGACGGTGTCGCTGGAGATGCCTATCGGCGAGGAGGAAGATGCTTCGCTGGGTGACATTATCGAGGACCGCAACAGTATCGCACCGGCGGATGCTGCTTCGCAGACGATCTTGAAGGAAGAAGTGTTCAGTATGCTGGACGGGCTGACGGCCCGCGAGCGTCGAGTAATCGAACTGCGGTATGGTCTTGAGGACGGGTATAACCGGACGCTCGCTGAGCTTGGCGACGAGCTTGGGGTTTCGAGGGAGCGCGTGCGGCAGATCGAGGCGGAGGCGTTAACGAAGCTGCGAGCTTCTCAGGAGACGCGGAAGCTGAAGGAATATCTGGACTAAAGTTGTTGTTTGTTAGTGGGAGAGGGTGCTGAGAGGCGCCCTCTTCTTTTTGTTTTAACCGCCAAGATGCCAAGAGCACCAAGAAAACGCCAAGATTTTTGTGGTTGGGATTGGGGGTTAGGGGTTGGATTGCGGGGCATGGTGGGGTGGCCCGTAGTTGGACGGGAATGCGCCGTGTACCCGTTGGTGCCCCAGTTAGCGCAACTGGTTCTGGGTCGGGCTGCCTCGCTTGCACGGCGGGCACATCGAGCTGTGCCGTGGTGGGCTTCCCCTTCTCACTGCCTTCTCTTTACCCAGGGAAGAGGAGGCGATGCGAATTTTGGATTTTGGATTTTGGATTTTGGGTTGGTAATAGTGGGTGTGAAGGTGAAAGTAAGGTGTCCTTTTGGGACGGGTGGTTGTTTATGGGGCACCAGCGGGTCCCTTGTATGGGTGAGTATTAGAACCCCCTTTTGCGCGATTGGGGG
>JBBRVL010000355.1:0-4491 GCA_038246925.1 Chloroflexia bacterium | reverse complement strand
GGTACTTCACGAAGTCCTTTTCTCCTAGCTGGATATAGCCTGAGATCAATTCGACTGTGAGCAGGCCGTTTGTCACGAAGAACGGGTCGCTCTGGTTGCCGCCGGGGTTGTTCAGCTCCATGCGGCTCTTGTCGAAGTACTGGACAAGGCGCTGTCTGGTGCCGCGTGGGTCCTCGTTGTACTGCTCGCTGAGGGCTGGGGTGTTCGGGCCTGGCCCCCAGAAGTAGGTGCGCTTCGCCTGGGCGAGCTTCACCGGGTCATCGGTGCGGTCCCACACGCGCTCGAAAGCGGGGTGGGCGAATGTGAAAGGTCCGCCCCCTGCCACGTAGATATTGCCGGAGACCACTATTGTTGGCACAAAAGTCGGCTGCCCAGGCGTCTGGGTCGCCGCAGGTGGTGTCTGCGCCGCCGCTGCCGCGCCGAATACCATCGACCCGGCTACGCACGTGGCGGCGAAAGTTGTAACTCGCTCTTTCATACAGGTATCCCTCCTTGCAGGCCTCGTATGTCTGCATGCTTCCGCTATTTGATGAGCGCGAGAACGCGCCTCAACTGCTGCTTAAGCACTTTCTATACCAGACTGATAGGGGTTAGGGATCAGGGGTTAGGGATCAGGGGTTAGGGATTAGGGGTTAGAACCTAGATCATGCTAACCCCTAACCCCTAACCCCTGATCCCTATCCGCTCGGCATGGCCCTCGCCTCCTTTGGGAGTTCCATCCACTCAGGTTCGGGGGTAATATAAGCCTCCGGCTGAGGGCCAGGGTCGGACAGATCAGTTTTATGCAGCCTGTTGACTACATGTACCTTCATGTCGTGGTCACACAATATCTGACATGACAGCCGTACCTGCCCCAATAGCTCCTTCGCCGTTAGCCTGGTATACTCGGCCTCTGTCATATGGTCTGGCTCGCCCTCGATGAACTCGACGCGGCAGGTTGTGCATTTTGCGAAGCCGCCGCAGCGGTGCAGTATATCTATCCCGCTCTCCTCGATAGCACGCACCAATCGCTTGCCATCCGGCACTTCGAACGCTTTCTCTCCCTCTACTTCTATTCGTGGCATCCTTGTACCTCTGCTCTTTACCTAACTCCCTCGACGAGACCATTTCAGTCTGGGTATAGGGAAGGCAAAATATATGCCATAGACGCTCCAGGGCTATTGAGTTACAAGGTTGCCGCCCCCGGTTGTGCGGCGTCAGGAGAGAGCATATAATGGTGGAAATCTTGCGATCTGCGGAGCCGCGCAAAAGGAGATTGTATGCGATCAGCCGGCCTAATGGGTATGTTCGGGCGCAAAGCTATCATCACGATAGCAGTTGCCGTTGTAGCCACGATCATCGCGGCGGCCCTCGAGTTTTCCCATGCTGATGCTGTCTTGATTTTCGGGGTATCGGCGGTTGCCCTCGCGGGCCTGGCCTCGATGGTGGGCGAAGGTACCGACCAGCTGGGCCACAGACTTGGCCCCGGCGCAACCGGTGTTTTGCAATCAGCGCTCGGCAATCTGCCCGAATTATTTATTGCCTTCTTCGCATTACGCGCTGGCCTGGTGCTTGTTGTGCAGACTGCTCTCGTAGGCTCCATTCTCGCGAATAGCCTGCTGGTACTCGGGTTAGCCTTCTTCGTGGGTGGCTTGAAAAATGGAGTTCAGAAGTTTGGTACGACCCAGACGCGCATGATCTCTAACTTACTCCTGTTGAGTGTAGCCGCCCTCTCAATACCCGCGTTGGCTACAGCCCCAGGCGCGCCAGACGCAGGCCACGCCGAGGAATTGAGCATCATTGTAGCTATTGTTTTACTGGTTGTCTTTGCCGCCAGCATCCCTTTTTCACTGAAGGGCGGACCAGGCGCGAGCGCGGAGGAAACACCCACCGACAGCATCTGGCCGCTGCCGGTCGCCATTGGTGTGCTCATAGTGGCAGCGGTCGGCGCGGCTTTTGTTTCGGAGTGGTTCGTCGACTCCTTGAAGCCTGCGATGGGCTCGTTAGGCATATCTGAGTCGTTTGTGGGCCTCGTGATCGTGGCGATAGCCGGTAACGCTGTGGAGAATGTAGTCGGCGTGCAAATGGCGGTGCGCAATAAGCCGGACCTGGCGATAAGCCTCATCCTCAACAGCAGCCTCCAGATAGCCTTCGCCATGATCCCTATGCTTGTGCTGTTGAGCCAGTTTATCGGCGGGGCGGCTCTCACGCTCGTGGTTTCGCCCCTCCTGATCGCCGCGTTGGCCCTGTCGGCGCTGCTTGGCGCACTGATCGTTTACGATGGCGAATCGACCTGGCTGGAGGGCCTGGCGCTGATTGGCTTGTACATAATTATCGCCGCCGCCGTCTGGTGGGGGCCGGCAATCACGCCGTGATGGCGGATGACAAAGCTGCCAGTTATCAGCTACTAATTCCTGATCTCCGTCTTGACAGCGCATACTATTTCATCTACCATACTTGTGCATCGTGCGTAAGGTTCTAACAGCCTTTATGTTGGAGCGCGTCCTCTATTTCACAATTACAGGAGAATAACTGATGGCCCTGGAAAACCAACCGCCTCCCCAGCCACCCACGGCTCAGAGTGGCGAATCTAACGACCGTCTATGGGCGGCTCTTAGCTATGTTTTTACGCCGCTAGTGCCGATCATCGTACTCGTGATGGAAGATACGAAGAATAAGCCGTACCCGCGTTACCATGCAGTGCAGGCGCTTGGCTTCTTCGGCGCTGTGATGCTCTTCGAGGTGCTGGCGTCGGTGCTGTTCGTATGCGGTTCGATAGTGACGCTCGGTTTCGGGGCGTGTGTGCTGTGGCTTCTCTTTTTCCTGCCCCTAATCCCTGCCCTTTACTACGGTTATCTTGCCTACACCGGCAAGCCGTTCGACATACCGATTCTGACGAACCTGATGATACAGCAAGGGTGGCTCAAGAGGATGTAGTGACCCGACCTCCTGGTATAGAAAGAGCACGACTGCTATAGTCGTGCTCTTTCTAATAGCACATGCTATGTCGACACTTGCAATAACTCAGATAATCTGTTCTAATATGACGTGTAGGTAATGCGAGATAAGGTGTCTAATACGCTTCGGTGGCACTGTGTTATATAAGGAGATTTGGAGATGGGAACTGCTATCAGTTGGACCAACGAAACGTGGAATCCGACGACCGGATGCAGTCGTGTTAGCGATGGCTGCCGCCACTGCTATGCGGAACGCCTGTCATTGAAGTTTGGATGGAGCAAGAAGCCGTGGACGGCTAACAACGCTGAGGAAAACGTAATATGCCATCCTAAGAGGCTGAGTAAGCCTTATACCTTCAAGATTCCGTCTAAAGTGTTCGTCAATTCGATGTCTGACTTATTTCATCCATTGGTCCCTGATGACTTCGTTCAGCAAGTATTTGACGTGATGATAGACACTCCACAGCATACCTACCAGATTCTTACAAAGCGGCCAGAACGCGCCGCGCAGTGGTCTGGACCATGGGCAGACAACATTTGGATGGGTACCAGCGTAGAAGACTCACGCGTGGTTGATAGGATTGATGCGCTTCGACAGTGCTCAGCCAAACTTAGATTTCTCAGTTGCGAGCCGCTGATTGGGCCGCTTTCTGCGCTTGATTTGAGCGGCATTGATTGGGTTATTGTTGGTGGTGAAAGTGGTTCTGGTTTCCGACCAATGCCTCACGAGTGGGCGCGTGAGATACGTGACCAATGCGTGGCACAGTGTGTAGCCTTTTTCTTCAAGCAGTCAGCAGCGTTTCGGACGGAGATAGGGACAGCACTTGAAGAACCTGATGGCTCAAAGTACGTATGGCATCAGTTTCCAGGCCACCTCCTTGCACCTGAGCGCGTTGAGGAAAAAGCGGCGGCAAGCACTGCGAAATCTGTTATCCAGTTTGTGGCGAGATAAAGGTGTCGTTGGTCAGGCGCTCATCTGGGTATGATAACTTACCCTTTTTCCTGAGATAATCGATAGCTTTGTTTACTTCACGTGCAAAGTACGGCTCGTTGGCGACGGCTCTGTAAATCTCACGCGGATTGATCAAACTTCGTCCACCAGCGAGGATACGCTCGTATATGTCGTTGGCAATCTCTTCCGTCGATGGTCGAGGTAGCATGGGCACGACTACCTGCATTTCTGAAGCATCAAACAATGTCCCCTGGAATCCGAATCGCTTAGTTACGTCACGCAATCTCTGGCGCAACTCGTTGGAGAGTAAGTTTGCCTTCGCCAAAATTTCGTTCATTGCCAGCGCCCCGTCAGCATTATGCGTCGTAAGGTACAAATAGTACATAGTTTGGTCACGATCTGGAAAAGGCAGCGGAATCCTTTTGACGATCAGTTGGGAATCCCTGGATTCAAGCTGTGTCTGGTAATGCCGAATCAATTGCTGCTCACGCTCCCTCGATAATCCAATTCGCCACGGCTCAAAGGTCTCTAGGTCCATTACTGGAACGTCTGCTTCGAAACCTAGTTCGGGTTGCCACAGAGCCTCGGCATCTATATCCTTCG
>JBBRVL010000354.1:0-4511 GCA_038246925.1 Chloroflexia bacterium | reverse complement strand
GGAGTACACGAGCAAGTACAAGAGGAAGCGGCCAAATCTGCTGTCTACATAGTCGCGCATGAAGTCCTCGACCGTGAGTGGCTGGGCGTGATCAAAGCGACTCAGAAGCTTCGTCAAAGCGTCATCAAAAGAGATAGAATCGTTTATGTCGCGTAAATCCTCGTCTACGGCAGTGGCGGACGATCCACTGTAGCGGCTAAAACGCGAGGCTTGCAGGAACCAGTAGAGCAATGGTCTAAACTGTTGCTTGGGGTATTTCTCCGACAGAGCAGCCATAGTGATAAGAGCGGTTTCCGTAGGCATGGGATCGTTGCTGAGGATTCCATAGTCCGCGAAGTTCATCACAAGGTGATTTAATGCAGTCTTGCTACGGTCCCAGGCTGGCAGGATATCCTTCTCGCCCCAGAATGCGTCTGGTACTTCCTTGAATCGTGTCTTCTTCGCTCCCACTGCTGTCACGATCCTGAACAACAAGTTTGGGTTTAGCTGGAATCCCCGCTCAGCCAACTTCTTTAGGTGCGGGAGGAAAATATCTCGCACCCAGCCTGGGTTCCGCGCCGCCACTATACCTAGATAAATATCGGCCTCCGTAACCCGTGTTCCCCTACTGTTTAGGCGGGCGAAAATCTCGACAACGTCTTCAAGTTCGTGCTCAATTGTAATGGCAACGATGTCCCGGTCTCGGATTTGTCGGAGATCGTTGAGCTGTTGGTATACCTGCAGTTCATCCCTGCCATCACACAGTCCCTGATACTTGATGCGCCTGGCAAGGTCCTGAAGTTTCTGTTGATCTGCTTCTTTCTTTGGGTCCAGAACTAATAGGCTTGAGAGAGGTACAAACCTGTCCTCCTTCACCTTGCGAATAACTGCGTTGGCGATCCAGAAGTAAGGTGGCTCCTTCGTCTCGACATCGAAACGCACATCGTATTTCTTCCGAGTAGCCTCCCAGACATCAATCGGCCACCAATAGGGCTTTCTGCCAAAGAGTATGCAGAGGGCGGTAGCGCGCTGCTGTCCGTCAACGAGCCACAGGCTTGGTCGTTGTGCATCGCTAGCACTGCGTTCTTCCACTGACTGCTGGCTATCCCATGCAAGCAGGCTGCCGATTGGGTAGTTGAGGTAGAGTGATTCCATCAGGTCTCTTACCTGGGTCCCTTTCCAAACGAAACCTCGCTGGAACTCGGGGATACTCCAGGTATGCGCAACGCATCGCTCCACTATCTCACGTATCGTGACGTTTTCGTAGGCCATGGTCCCGTGCCTCCTCTATACGCTCAAACTTGATTGTTGAGGTGCTAGATGCACTCCCGCGACGCGTTGGGCGATTTGCAAATGGCTGCCCGTATTCTCGTAGTTTGGCTACAAAAGACAACAGAACAGTCTAGACGCTAGAAGGTCTAGGCTGTTTTCATGCCTGATATAAGGTGGGTATGACAGGACTCGAACCTGTGACCTCACGGATGTGAACCGTGCGCTCTAACCAACTGAGCTACACACCCTTGTCGGGATATTATAGCAATGTCGATATGCCTTTGCAAGGGTAGCGAGTGGCAGGCGACCAACGAACGACGAACGACGGACAGATACCATCACGTTTCACGTTTCACGTTTCCGCAAGGCTGATAACTTCGTCCCAGGGATATCCACATTTGCCACATCCGCGCGCATCCACGTATAATTAAGGCAGAGGCACTTATACAATATGATCTTAAGCACTACCATTCTGGCCGTACGTCGTGGGGATACCGTGGCTGTGGCCGGGGACGGTCAGGTCACTATCGGCGACGTGGTGATGAAGCACTCGGCCCGCAAGATACGCAAGCTCCACAAAGAGCGCGTGCTTGCAGGGTTCGCGGGGGCTGTGGCCGACGCCCTGACACTTTTCGAGAAGTTCGAGGGCCAGCTAGACCGCCACAAAGGCAACCTGCGTAAAGCAGCCGTCGAGCTTACCAAAGAATGGCGCACCGACCGCTACCTGCGCCGCCTGGAAGCCCAGCTAATCGTCGCCGACCCCACCCAGCTTCTAATCCTATCGGGCGATGGCGAAGTGATCGAGCCAGACGACGGCGTGGTCGCTATTGGCTCAGGCGGCTCGTACGCCCTGGCCGCCGCACGCGCCCTCCTGCAGCACACCAACCTCTCGGCGACCGAGATAGCCCAGGCTGCCCTTGAGATAGCCGCCGACCTCTGCATCTACACCAACCGCAATATTACCCTCTACTCTATATCGGCGGAGGGAGGCGTCGAAGAGCAGCCACTTTCCATTACGCCCCATGCAACCGTAGAGCAAAGCGTAGCGCAGGGAGAACCTGCCGCGCTCTCTACCCCTTAGCTTACTAGAATCTTAGCGAGGTATTTCCATGCAAGAAATGCTAGACCTCACACCCCGCCAGATAGTGGGGGAGCTTGACAAGTATATCGTCGGCCAGGCAGCCGCCAAGCGCGCCGTGGCCGTAGCCCTGCGTAATCGCAGCCGCCGCCAGCGCGTCTCCGAAGCAATGCGCGACGAGATCACTCCCAAGAACATCATGCTGATCGGCCCAACGGGGGTCGGCAAGACTGAGATCGCCCGCCGCGTTGCCATGCTTATCAATGCCCCTTTCATCAAAGTCGAGGCGACCAAGTTCACCGAGGTCGGCTACGTAGGCCGCGACGTAGAATCTATCATACGCGACCTTGTAGAGACCGCCTTCAACATGGAGCACGACCAGCGCATGGACGATGTTCGCACCCGCGCCGAGACGGTCGCCACCGAGCGCATCATCACCTACTTGATGGAGCAGCGCGCCGACCTGAAGGCGGGCAAAATCACCCGCAAGAAAGCCGCGATGCAGGCGCAAGGCGGTTCCGGCCCGGACGTGGCTACGATGGCCCACGACACGACCTCGACTACAGTGCTAACCAGCGCAACCGTGGACGATGCGCCACGCCCGCAGCTTTCCGAGCGCGCCCTCAAGATGCAGCGCACAAAGCTAGGCAGTATGCTCGCCGATCACAAGCTGGATGAAGAGCAGATCGACATCGACATGAGCGACATCGGCTTCGAGAGCGACGACATGACCGGCGTGCTGGAGTTTTCGCCTGGCATGTCGCCCGACGAGATGTCCGAGTCGTTCGCGGACTTCCTTGACAACTATCGTTCGGTGCAGTCGAGCATTGGTAGCCTGGGCCGCAAGAGGATGCGCCGGGTGTCGGTGCGCGAGGCTAGGCGGCTACTCACTGAGGAGGAGGCGCACAAGCTGCTCGACGTAGACAGCATCATCGAGAACGCCGTGAAGCGGACCGAGCAGTCGGGCGTGGTCTTCCTGGACGAGATAGACAAGATCACCGGCTCGTCGGTCGACACTGGCCCCGACGTTTCGGGTAGTGGGGTGCAACGCGATCTCCTTCCCATTGTTGAAGGCTCAAGCGTGCATACGCGCTACGGGACCGTCAAGACGGACCATATCCTGTTCATAGCGGCAGGATCGTTCCACGGCTCCAAGCCTTCCGACCTGATCCCGGAGTTACAGGGTAGGTTCCCCTTACGCGTTGAACTGGAAAGCCTCGCCCAGAAAGACCTGGAGGCGATCCTGGTAGAGCCTGAGAACTCGCTCACCCGCCAGTCTTCGGCTTTGATGGAGACGGAAAATGTAACCCTAGAATGGCCGAACGACGGCCTTGCCCGCATCGCATCTGTAGCCGCCGGTCTAAATGAGCGCGTTGAGGACATAGGCGCTCGACGCTTGCACACCATCATGGAGCAGGTGCTGGAAGACCTCGCCTTCCGAGCCGACGAAGAAAGCGGTAACACAATCACAATAGATGCCGCCTACATAGACGAACGGGTGAAGACCCTCGCGGGAGATGAAGACCTGAGCAGGTTTATCCTCTAGCTGTGAGTGGTGAGTGGTGAGCGATGCGCAACAAGTGAATTCATCCTCTGGAATATAGGATAGCAAGAGAGCCGCAGGGTACTGCGGCTCTCTTGCTATTGGTACGTTTATATCTTCCTACTAGGAAAGATAGGTCATAGTACCTTCCAGTCCCATCCACTAATATATGAGTGGTGGGCTTTTATCATGCGTAGTTATGCTGGCCCGCAGTGAGCATACACATATCCATCCGGCAGATTTTACCCCTTCTGAAAGGAATCAACATGCGCCGCCAGCTAACCGGCCTCCTGCTATTGTCGTGGCTCCTCACCGCCTGTGGGGGGCCAGCAGTTGTGTATGTGCCCCTCCCCACTGCCGTTCCTACGAGCACCGCCGCGCCCACCATCCCGCCTACAGCGACGCCGGTGCCGGTTGCTCCACCCACGATCTCACTCGATACCACTGAGATCAAGCGCCAACTTGCCCAGGTGGAGAAAGATACGGCCAATATGCGCGGCCTCAAGCCCAAACTTGATGTGCCTGAGCACTTTGTATCGTCCGCCGAGCTGAAGTACAACATGATGCAGGAAACGATCAAAGTGTACACGCCTGAGCAGGCACGGCGCGACGTAACCCGTCTGTGGCTGCTGATGTTCG
>JBBRVL010000353.1:0-4528 GCA_038246925.1 Chloroflexia bacterium | reverse complement strand
ACTGACCTGGCAACGTGGGCAGACACCATCTCCTACGAAATTCTAACCGGGATTGGAGCCAGGCTGCCACGAGTCTACCTCTGGGAGGGTCAAGTTGTCGGGCACCGAGACTTGCTTGGAGGCGATCTTGCATTGTCGGAAGAGCCGGAGGAAATAGTAACACTATGAGAGCAGTAGACCTCATTGCCGCAAAGCGCGATGGGCATGAGCTATCAGGTGAAGAAATCAATTGGCTTGTGAGGGGTTTTACAAGCGGTGAGATACCCGACTATCAGGTGAGCACCTGGCTCATGTCGGTATACTTCCGGGGAATGTCACCACGTGAGACCGCCGACCTGACGCGCGCGATGGTAGCTTCGGGCCGACAACTAGATCTATCTGAGGTCGCAACCTTTGTCGTCGATAAGCACTCGACGGGTGGCGTAGGCGATAAGACAACTTTGATTGTTGGGCCATTGGTTGCAGCCGCGGGCGTACCGGTAGGTAAGATGTCGGGTCGTGGCCTCGGCTTCTCAGGGGGCACAATTGATAAGCTTGAGTCGATAAAGGGATTCAGGACAGAGCTTAGTGTTGAGGAGTTCGTCGCAGGTGTAGGGAAGGTTGGCCTGGTTGTGGCGTCGCAAACAGGCGACCTGGCCCCGGCTGACGGGCGTCTATACGCTTTGCGCGATGTGACTGCGACTGTAGAGAGCATTCCACTTATTGCAAGCAGCATCATGTCGAAGAAGATCGCGGCGGGCGCGAACGCAGTTGTGCTCGACGTAAAGGTTGGGCGGGGCGCGTTCATGAAGAGTATCGAAGAAGCGCGGGCGTTGGCGGTTGCTATGCGAGACATCGGCGCGGAAGTCGGCCTGAAGGTGCGTGCCATATTATCGGATATGGACCAGCCTCTAGGGTTGGCAGTTGGCAATTCTCTCGAAGTTGCTGAAGCGGTCGAAACCCTCAAAGGAAACGGTCCGAGCGATCTGCTCGATGTGGCTCTCACGCTGGGGTCGCACCTTCTCGTGATGGCTGGTAAGGCTGAGACGACAGAGGAGGGCGCGGACCGCCTCAATGAAGCGCTGAACAATGGAAGCGGTCTCGAACTTTTCAGGCGTTTCGTAGCGAATCAGGGTGGCGATCCCAGCTTTATAGATGACCTTACGCTTTTGCCACAAGCGCCCGTCCGAGTTGAAGTACGTGCCGGTCGAAGCGGCTATGTGTCGTCTGTCGAAGCGGAAGCGCTAGGGCGTGCGTCTGTCGAGATAGGAGCCGGACGGCAAGTGAAGGGCGCTGCAATCGACCATGCGGTAGGTTTCATCTTGCATAGGAAACCTGGTGATGCGGTGAAGACAGGGGAACCTCTCGTTACCATACATGCTTCTAGCAAAGAGTCTGCATCGGCCATCATCTCCGCGCTTGAAGCTGCCTTCGTGGTTGGTGATACCCCGCCTCAATTGCCCCCCACGGTGCTAGAAATCGTGTCATGATCAAGTAGTTCTGATAGGTTCTAAGACAGGAGATGACAGTTGTTACTCGACCCAAGGATCGTGAAAATGGCCCAGGTGCTCGTGGGGTATTCTCTGGGAGTACAAAAGGGCTGGGTTGTCACCGTTACCGCCACCCCAGCCGCTTTGCCGCTTGTCCAGGCGGTGTGCAGAGAGGTCATTCTTGCGGGCGCGCACCCTTATGTGCTGCTAGAAGCCCCTGGCGTCAGGGAGATTCTGCTTCAGTACGGGAGCGAGGAACAGCTTACTCAGATCGATCCATACCAGATGCTGATGGTCGAGCGTTCGGACGCTATTTTGCGCATCAAGAGCGAGGAGAACACTCGGTCAACAAACAATGTTGATCCTGCGCGGCAGGGCTTGCTCCAGAAGAGCGCACAGCCCATAGGGGCGGCTTTTATGCAGCGTATCATGGATAACCGCCCTCACTGTCTAACGCTTTATCCCACCCAGGCCTACGCGCAAGATGCCGAAATGAGCATCACCGAATGGGAGGACTTTGTATTCCGTGCGTGTCTACTTGACGGCGAAGAAGACTCGGTGGCACGGTGGAAGGAAGTGTCACGCGAGCAGCAGCGTATAGTGGATTGGCTGGAAGGCAAGAAGGTAGTTCATGTAGAGGCCCCCGGCACAGATCTACAGATGAGCATCGAAGGGCGTAACTTTGTCAACTCCGACGGCAAGCGAAACTTCCCCAGCGGTGAGGTCTTCACCTCGCCGGTCGAGGATAGCGTCGAGGGCAGCATCTATTTTTCTTATCCTGCTTCATACAATGGGCGGACCGTCCAGGGTGTGCGCCTGACATTTGAGAAGGGAGTCGTCACTCAGTTCAGCGCAGACGCTGGCGAAGACTACCTATCTACGATGCTAAGCCTGGATGATGGGGCGAAGTGCATGGGAGAGTTTGCCATCGGGACAAACAAAGGGGTGACAAGGATAACGCGAAACGTTCTTTTCGACGAGAAGATCGCGGGCACGATTCACTGCGCGCTTGGAAATGGCTATCCCAACGCAGGCGGCAAGAACAAGTCGGCCATCCACTGGGATATGGTCACAGATATGAAAGAAGGGCGAATCGTCGTTGATGGCGAAACGCTCTATGAAAAGGGCGCGTTCGTCATTTAACGGCGCGCTACGCCCTCTCAAAGATCGGTTACAGGCTCAAGCTGCGGGTTGTCGCAAGCCCGACGACCTACTTTCGCCATATCGAACCATGCGCCGTCGATCATGACCCGAACTATGTCGGCAGTGAAGTCGTTGTTTGTGCCGCCCTCGGTCGAGTTATCCAGGAGCGTACTGCCCACACCGTAATAATCTACAGGCACGGCGAGGTCTTCAAATCGTTCAATTTTCTCTGGCGTGAAGCCGCCCGACACTACGATCTTGACATCGTGGCACCAATCCCTGGCTCGGTCAATCCACTCCGGCGGCAGCTCCCAGGATAAATATGCGCTGTTAATCGCCTGGCGTAAAATGAAGATTAGACGCGGGTTCACGCCCATATCGAGTTTTTTGTCGCCCAGAGGAGGTACGCTGACATCCCTCATGTTGCCGCTTGTGTCTGCTCGCACGCCTCCGAGCCGGAAACGCGCTGCTTCGGCGGGGTTGCCTGCGTCCACGAGGGCACGGTACTTAGGAAATAGCCTCGACATCACGTCCAGTGTTGTGCCTACACAGTCGTTGTCGAAGTCTACGAGGGCGATACGCGGTATCTCAGGCGGCAATGTGGCGGCATAGCCGAGTACCGTTTCCGCCGTGTCACCAAGGAAGCTGGCAATTGCGGCATGCGCGATTGTGCCGCCGCCCGCGCCTCCCCACCAGTCACCCTGGGCGTCGGTCGAGATATAAGAGGGTACCTGCGAGATCGAACGCCGGTTCAAGAGCTGGACCGCGATATGGTAAGCATAGCCGTCGGCGGCCTGCAACTCATGGGCGTCGAACCGGGCCGGGAAGAAAAGGACTTCTTTCCCCCTGGCTGCCGAAAGCGTCTTGTAAACATTGGTAGCTATGCGCGTTGCGCGGGTCAGTATACCTAGCGTGGGCGTCTCTAGCATCGCAAAATCGCGGTAGCGACCTCGCACTTTCAGAACAGGCTGGACATTCATTGGGTCGCCGCCGTAATCTACCACGGTTCCGTCATGAACAGCCAATACCTCTAGTTGGTCCCACGTATCGTGAAACCGTCCCTCCTCGTCGAACCAGCCTGTGCAGCACCGTAGCATCGCTAGCGCCTTGTCGACGCCAACCACGACCGAATAGGGTTTGCGCCGAGTGAACCACTGCATCTCTACAACGATGTTTCCAATGTCTACATTGGCAACGTCAACTCCGAGGTCCGATAGGTCGGGCGCGGAGCCACCGAATCTGTAGCCCTGTTGGGCCAGACTTGTCAGGACAAGCACTATATTCTTGAAGTACTTATCCGAATACCAGCCCCTGCGCATTCGCTCTATATCGAGCTTGAAAATATCAGGTGACAGACGCTTACCGTCAAATACGCTCATTTAGTCGTCCCTCATAGCGTTGCCATGCTCGCATATGCCGGATAGCTTATCATGCGCTGTGAAGGGCGTCAATCAAACCTTGTTGCCCGACAACAGAAAAAGACGCCCGGCTGAGCCGAGCGCCTTTCAGTTCGGTTACAAAGCCTCCAGAATGGTCCGTGAACCTCTCTGGAGGCCCTATCTATCCACCTGGAACCGAACTTCTAGAACGTGAGTTTTCACATTGGTCATATGAACCTCCTTTACTTGCTCACGACTCCCGAAGAGGGACACAGGCCGGAATCTCACCGACATAATTAACTTAGCAAATCTCGTGCATACTGTCAAGCTCTGTGGAAACAAGAGTGGCGAAACGAGAAGATGCAATAACTGTAGGGGCGGACACATAGGTCATCTGTTCCAACTAATTCAGTTTGGAGGGGCAGAGCAGGCGGATTCCCAGCCGATCTCGTGCGTGTTGGCGGCAGGCCAGATGATGTCAACACAGCCTTTCCCACTCATGCACTCTACTCCCACGCCTGCCGTCAGGGAATTAGT
>JBBRVL010000352.1:0-4535 GCA_038246925.1 Chloroflexia bacterium | reverse complement strand
TCCATCTTTCTCCATCTGCTCTCTCAGCGAGATGGGAAGAGCGGCGCCTTCTGAGTAGCCCGCGAGGTCTTCCGCCGGGTAGCCGAACACCACTAGAGCTTGCTTGATGTGACCCCTCATGCGTGGGTCTATCTTGAGGGTGTTACGGTCTATCTGGGCCAGTACGTGCGGCTGTATCCTCTTGTTGCGCGCCACCTCGGCGATAAGCATCGGGTCTTCCGAGCGCAGAAGTAGGTCGCCTGCCTCAGACCCTTCGGCTCCGCTCAGGGCATGCTTGACCAGCTTGATCCGGCCAAAGCGCGAGATGTAATCCTTTATGTCGGTGAGCACGTTAGCAGGGAGGTCGAACTTGCTGTAGAGCTCAAGTGTGCCAAGCACCGCTTCGGCCCCTATGCCAGCAGACGCGGCATTCCAGAGAGAGAGGGGCGTGATACGGTAAGTGTGGATATGTTCGGGGCTTTTTTCAAGCTCGGCGAAACGCGCAAGCTCGTCGCGGGCAGCTGTATAAAAGGTATTGTCGACTTCGAGGAGAAGTGAGCGGTCGCTCTGGACGATGAGAGGGTTCTGAGGCGAATATGCCATGCGGAAGTAGACCTCGTTCCCATGTAGGATTTGGTGCGGCCAATAGCCGTCACAGGGCCTCATTTTACCACATCCGGGTGGGCTATAGCCACAATGTGTAAAGTGGTGAGTGGTGAGCCATGAGTAACGCAGGAAACGTGAAACGTGAAACGTGAAACGTGATGACCTGCTACTGACTTCTGGTCACTCACCACTCACCACTCACCACTCACCACTCACCACTCGCTCCCTGCTTGCCTCTGCCCTGTTGGTATGCTATGCTCAGTGCGTATGTCTATGATTACGCCTGAAGAGCTGGCAATACCGGTTGAAGTCGCTTCGCCTCGTGCTGAAGAAGTAGATAAAGCCTTTACGATTGGGCGGTTAAGCACATCCCTCAAAGTAGTGATCGGCTCCAGTTTCCTTCTCCGATTGGCCGGCGGATCGACCGGGCTGCTGCTTGCCGTTTATTTGAAGCAGGTTGTGCGGGCCGAGGCCGACCTGATAGGTTTCCTGGCCGCTATCTTCTACATCAGCGAGCTTACCCTCGCCCCGGTCTTCGGCGCACTCAGCGATGTGCGTGGGCGCAAGTTTTTCCTTGTGCTTGGTCCTCTGGTCGGGGCAATTGCGCTGCCGGTCTACCCGCTTACTACCGTGTTCGTCTTCCTGGCGTTGGGGCGGCTGCTAGAGGGTCTCTCAACCGCCGCCAAGGTGCCGAGCGCTCTTGGCTACCTGGCCGATGCTACATCAGGTTCAGGACCGGGAAGCGCGGCCCTCAGAGGCAGAGTCATGGGCCTGTATGAAATCAGCTTTCTGGTCGGGCTTGTGGGTGGTAATGTGCTTGGTGGACTGCTTGGCGAGCGCGTGGGGACGAATGGATTCTACATCATTTCGCTCCTTTACCTTTTGACCGCCGCAATCCTTTTCTTCTTCGTGCCCGAATCGTTGCCTGAAGCAGCACGTGAGCACCATACCACTACCCGACAGGCGGCAAAGGAAACGCCCCACCCAATACGCACCCTGCTCCGGGCGCGCTACAAGTCATACCTGGAACTGCTCAAGGAGCCTGCCCTGATCAGCTTTATGCCTGCCTGGCTCGCTATAAACGCTGTCGTGGGATTGTGGTCGATCCATATCCAGCCGCTCATGATCGAGCCTGCGACTTCTGAGGTAATCAACCCGTTCGCCGGGCAGCTACTTGACGGTAACTTCAGCCAATCGCAGGTCGGCTTCTATGTGGGTGGATTTGGCCTGCTCTTCATGGTGGGCATCTACATCTGGAGCCTGTTCTACGCTCGCCTGCGTAAGACGAGCATGATGATAGCCTCGATCCTCGGTCTGTTCGTGGTAGCGTTCGCGCTGTTCGGCATCAATAACCATCTGTTGCCATTCCCGGAGCCATGGGGTCAGTGGCCGTTGACACCCTTCCTCGCGGGCGGAATCCTGCTGGTAAGCGGCTTCACCCCGGTAGCATTGGCCTATCTGGCCGAGCTATCGGAGAATCGAGTAGAGCATAGGGGGGCAGTTATGGGCCTTTATTCCGTGCTGCTCGGACTGGGCCAGTTTATCGGAGGCGCAGGTGGCGGTGTTTTTATCCGCAATGTACACATGGGCTTCAACGGCCTTATTCTGGCGACTTTTATCCTTGCCGTAATAGCCTTCGTTACCATCATTCGCCTGCGCACCAAGTATGGTGTGTAGCGATTAAATGTAACCTGTCATTCGGGTTTGTTTCCAAGCGCAAAATGGGCCTGGAGTTGCTGGTGGAAGCCATCAGGTCGCTTGATGACTTGCATACGTTCGAGGGCCTCAGCCTTGAAACGAGCCAGTGCCTCAGTCTCAAGTTGTTCCAGCGTGGCCCGCCCGGAGATGGACCACTTGGTCATCCACCATTCCTCTTCGTCCGCGTAGATAGAATCGAATATCTCCGTGCTGACCTGGATGGCGACAAACCTTGCAGACTGCAACACGCTTCTAAGCTCGTTCGGCGTGGCAAGGCTTTGGGTTTGCACCTTCACACCCACCCCGTAGGCGCTGCACATATCGCCATACCAGTGCCAGTCAGGATCTTCGTCGCCCCAGGTCGAGGCGGCCAGACGCCCGCCCGGCTTCAGCACTCGGCTGAATTCGTGCAGCGCCCGATCTAGCCTGGGGAAGAAGGGCAGGGAAAAGCCGCACAGGACGTGATCGAATGAAGAATCAGGGAACTCAAGGTTTTCGGCATCCATCTGGAGAGCAGAGGCATTCAGCAGCCCTCGCCGCTGGATTTCTCCCTGAGTCTGTTCGGCCATAGGGGCCGACAAATCAATGCCGACCACGCGCCCCATGGGGCCAATCTGTTCGGCTGCCGGGAATAGCGCCGCTCCTCGGCCGCAGGCGGCATCGAGCACATGTGCTCCGGGAAATATTGCTGCCTTTTCTACCAGGAGCCTCCCCATCGGCCAGAAGTACTTGATGCGCTCGTAGTCAGACGCTGCACGCGCAAAGACAGCAGCAATCAGCTCTTTCCTGGCCCGTTCCTCATTACTCTTGTTGTGGTCATCGCTCATTGTCGCTCTACTACAATGTCAATTGTGCAGTCAACCGCAAGGCATCGGGGTCTTGCCGGTTAGCAAACCGTCAGCGCTTGGCTATGTCAAACGGTGTGCCTGATGCAGCTTCTTCGTAGCGGGCCAGCACGAAGAGGAGCGATGACAGCCTGTTCAGGTAGCGCAGCACGTTACCCGCAGGCATCTGCTCTCTATGCACAAGCTCGACGGCATGGCGTTCTGCTCGCCGGACGATGGTGCGCCCTATGTCGATTGCCGCTGATGCCACGCTCGCGCCGGGCAGCACAAATTGCTTGGGCATCTCGACTTCCCCCTCTAATTCCTGAATGATCGTGTCGAGCCAGTCTGCTTGCTCAGGCTTTATCCTGTAAGGTATCTTATCGACCTGTGCCGCAGGAGTGGCTACCTCGGCCATCATCAGGTAAAGGTCGTGTTGCACGTGCATGAGGATGTCACGCACCCGGACTTGCTGCGAAAAGGCACGAGCCAACCCAAGCGCGCTGGTCGCTTCATCGAGTGTGCCATATGTCTCCGGGCGCAGATCGTACTTGGCTACCCTCTCCGGCCCTAGCAGGTCTGTAAAGCCATCATCGCCGCTGCCCAGGCGTTGTCCGAACATAGTAACTCCTTCTGTTACCTGAACTTGCCCCTCCCCGCCACCCTCCACTCATCTACTACCTGCTCGCCGCGTGTCACAACGAGCGTGTCGTGCATGTTGGTTGTACCGCAGGCGTGATCGGGCACTATTTGCACCTTATCGCCTATGTGCAGGTTCGGGATGCTCTGATCGGGCCGAAGCTGGATGACGCCGTGCTCTTCTGAAGCCCAGTTCACCTTTATGTCAGGACGGTCGAGCAGTAGGCCGTAGTTGTCGAGGCCGAACGTATCCCCCGACAGCGCCTTCAGGCCCGCATCCACGATAAACCTGTCCGGCCTGGGGTGGCTCACCACAGTGGCAAGCACCGTCAATGCGCATTCTTCCAGTGTCGCGCTGCCCAGGGTAATCTGCTTCTGGTCCATGAATGCGTATACGCCTGGTCTCGCCTCGGTGACTCCCTCGACACGGGCGGCATAAGGAGTGGTAGGCGTGCTGCCTATGCTCACCTCCTCGATATTATGCCCTCTCGCCCGTAATGCCTCAGCCACGCTAACAGCCTGCGCGCCCTCTCCCCGGCCTATTTGTATCACCTGGCTTGTGGTGGTCGTGCGGTACGAGTGTCCGGCGAAAGCCATCACGCCGATAAGCGTCACGCCTGGAAGGTTGGCTATTTTGTCGGCTAGCACACATGCCTCGTCGGCGTTCTGAAGCCCGCACCGCCCAAAGCCGTTGTCCATCTCCAGTAGCACCTTGAGCCTTCTCTTATGCCCGGCAAAGAAATTAGATGCTGCCTCCGCCACTTCATATGAGTCGAGGCTGATGCGAAC
>JBBRVL010000351.1:0-4542 GCA_038246925.1 Chloroflexia bacterium | reverse complement strand
TCGTCCTATAGAAATGCCTGAGTGGCACCCGGCAGAGGCGTTCTGATGGCAAACGAGATCAAAGGAATCCACCAGGGCCAACCCCTTCTCTCGGCAGGCATTCCCATCGAGAAAGCAGAAGCGGCCATGATAATGGTGCACGGACGAGGGGCCTCAGCCGAAGACATCCTTTCGCTGGCCGCCGACCTGCACCAGCCACAGTTCGCTTATATAGCGCCACAGGCAGCGAATCAAGCCTGGTATCCCTACTCTTTCCTCGAACGCATTGAGAAGAATGAGCCCTGGCTATCTTCTGCTCTCCTTACGCTAGAAGAGACCCTGGCATACGTAACCTCGCACGTACCGCCCGAACGGGTGGTGTTACTCTGGTTCTCGCAGGGCGCGTGTCTCACTCTTGAGTTCGCGGCACGCCATGCGCAACGATATGGAGGCATCGCGGGCCTCAGCGGCGGCCTTATAGGGCCGGAGGGTACGCCCCGCGATTACGCAGGCTCCATGGAGGGAACGCCCATCTTCCTGGGTTGCAGCGATGTTGACTTCCACATACCGAAGGAGCGAGTAGAGCAGACAGCCCGAATATTCTCAGACCTCGGCGCACAGGTTACAATGCGCCTCTACACGAACATGGGTCATACTGTCAACGAAGATGAAATCGAAGCGGTCAATAACATCATGTCCTCTCTACTTTCAGCATGATAGATGCTGATGCTTTTCGGCAAGATAACTACAATCCATCTCTAAAATACAACCTCGTCCGGAGGCGAACCACCTATCCTTTGTCATTCTGAGCGTAGCGAAGAATCACTACGAGGGAGTCAGAGGTAAGGGGACTGATTCTTCACTACGTTCAGAATGACAATGCAAACTTTTATCCACTCTATATGCTCTATGCTTGAGATGAGTTCTAAATATGAGCGATAAACGCCTCTCTATGAAGGAGGCCGTGGCGGCTTATGTGCGGGACGGAATCTCCCTGGCCGTCGAGGGCTTCACTTCGTCAATCTGCTTTGCAGCGGGCCACGAAATTATCCGCCAGGGACGCCGCGACCTCACCCTCATCCGCATGACCCCCGACCTCATCTACGACCAGATGGTCGCGGCGGGTGTGACCCGCAAGCTGATCTTCAGCTACCTAGGCAACCCCGGCGTCGGCCCCCTCCACTGCGTCCGACGTGCTATAGAACGAGGCATACCGCAGCCCCTGGAGATCGAGGAATATTCCCATTACGGCATGGTTGGCCGCTACATCGCTGGCGCTTCCAACCTCCCTTTCTTCCCTCTTCGCAGCTATACCGGCACCGATATGCCTGCCGCCAACCCACTCATCAGGACGGTGGACAGCCCCTACGGAGACGGCCCAATCGCCGTGGTGCCTCCGCTGAAACCGGACGTAGCCATTCTGCACGCCCAACGCGCCGACGTCGAAGGCAACACCCACCTGTGGGGACTGCTCGGCTCCCAGAAGGAAGTAGCCTTTGCCGCAGATAAGGTAATAGTCGTGGCTGAGGAGATTGTCGAGCAGGAAGTTATCCGGTCGGACCCCAACCGCACGCTTATACCGGGCCTGATAGTGGACGCCGTCGTGCATGAGCCATACGGCGCGCACCCCTCTTACGCGCAGGGCTATTACGACCGAGATAACGACTTCTACATCGAGTGGGATGCGATCTCGCGTGATGAGGCAAGGACGCAAGCCTGGCTCAAAGAATGGGTCTACGATATTCCCGACCGGAAGGCATATCTGGCGAAGCTCGGGCCTGACAGGCTGCATACCCTCAAGCCGGGCGCTGCTCCTTCTGGGCCTGTAGACTATGGAGACTACCGCTGATGCCGGACTATACCGCTTCCGAAATGATGATCGTGGCGGCGGCCCGGGCATTGCAAGGCTCTCGCACAGTCTTCGTGGGTGTCGGTCTGCCCAATATCGTCTGTAACCTCGCCGTGCGTACTGTAGCGCCCGACCTCGAGCTTATATATGAGTCGGGGGTTTATGGTGCGCGACCTTCGCGTCAGCCCTTATCTATAGGAGACCCGGCACTCGTCACGGGCGCTATCTCCGTTATCTCAATGGCCGACCTGTTCGGCTTCTACCTGCAAGGGGGCCTGATCGATGTTGCCCTGCTCGGGGGCGCTCAGATCGACAGGCATGGCAACCTCAACACCACGGTCATAGGTGACTACAACTCTCCCACCGTCCGCCTTCCCGGTAGCGGCGGCGCGTGTGAGATCGCCACAAACGCCCGCAGCGTGATGTACATCATGCGCCTCTCCACTCGTTCCTTCGTCGAGCGCTTAGATTTCTGCACCAGCCCAGGTCATACGGCGAACGTTACCACTGTAGGGGCACCCCTTGTGGGTGCCCTCCGTCCAGGCATGCCGGGAGGAGGCCCACAGCGCGTCATCACCGACAAGGCGATATTCGACTTCAACAACGCAGAGCACGAAATGCAACTTGTCTCTCTTCACCCCGGCACGTCTTTGCAAGATATACAAAGCTCCATAGGTTGGGAAATACGAGTAGGATCAGTCGTAAATGAGACCGTTGTTCCAACAAGTGATGAGCTACATCTACTCAGGACCGAGCTTGATCCCCACGGCCTCTACAGGTAAAGTAGACTGTCGGCACAATGAACAAGAGGAAAGGTGAACGCCGTGGAACCAAATACCATTTCCATAACGCCAGGTGATCTGCATCCGCGAGATGCATACCGTCTCATGCTCAGCATAGTGGTACCCCGGCCAATCGCCTGGGTATCGACGCTCGGAGCCGACGGCACCATCAACCTCGCGCCTTTTTCCTTCTTCAATGCCGTGGGAGGCACTCCACCAACGATAATGGTGTCAATCGGAGAGCGAGCGGGCAAGCCGAAGGACACCTTGCGTAATGTGCTGGAAACGGGCGAGTTAGTCGTCCATATATCGAATGAGGAGTTGATCGAGCAGTTGAACAAAACGTCCGGTGACTGGGCTTACGGCGACAACGAGTTTGAGCTTGCTGGCCTGACTCCGGTTCCATCTACCAACGTAAAGCCCCAGCGCATAGCCGAAGCGCCCATTGCGATGGAATGCAAAGCAACCCAGATCATACCTGTCAATAACACCCACTACACAATGGTGCTTGGGCAGGTACTTAGATACCACATTCGTGAAGACCTGCTCACGCCTGACAAACTGGTAAAAGCCCTTGACCTGGGTGCTGTAGCGCGCCTCGGCGGTGACGAATATACAGCTATTGACCGCATCTTTGCGCTCTCTCGCCCGAAGATGTAATCCAAAACAGGCGCTACCCGCCTTTTATGCTGGCTCTTTACCCGATAAGCATTACATTGGACATGATAAACTTCGAGCAATACCTGGAGGTCTGGAGAAAGTGCCATGGATGGAACAAAGAATATAGAAGTCTACCGCCTCGTATTCGATGCAGTCAATCAAGGCGATGAGATGGCCCTGGATAATCTGTTGACAGAAGACGTACTGGATCACAACCCAATTCCTGGGCAGGAGCCGGGTGTTGCAGGGTTCAAACATTGGATGCGCTACGTTCGCGCTGCCTTTCCCGACGTTCATGTAACAGTCGAAGACACCCTGAGCCAGGGGGATCGGGTAGCGGGGCGGGTGACCTGGCGGGGCACTCATGAAGGCCTGCTTGCCGGTATTGCAGCATCTGGGAAGCCTGTGCAGTTCACGGCCATTCATATCGTGCGCTTCGAAAACGGCAAGGCCGCCGAATGGTGGGGTGTGGCCGACCTTCTCGGCGCGATACAGCAGATAAGCGACTAGGCCCTGCTGCGCAAAGGAACAGGTTCATAGATCGCAAAACAAAACCTAGTGTGCGGTAGGGGCAACCCTCGTGGTTGCCCTGTTCGTAATCGTGAACTCAGGGGTCTGGACAAAGGGCAACCACGAGGGTTGCCCCTACGTGTGCTGTTATCTCTCGCTCCGAACAGACCAAGTTTTGTTAGGAGTTCTTAGCCTGATCGAAGTGCAAGCTGCCTGCATTATCAAAGCGGATATGCTGCGGAGGCCCAAGGCTCTCTACTCCCTCACGCCCTTGTACATCAGCCCATAACGCCTCTGACAGGTACATCTCATCGAGTTCAAGGGTGTTGCGTATCCAGGCGAGCCTTGCCTCACGGGTGTCAACACGCCCGCAGCATTTGAGCGCAAGCTGTATCGCCATGCGGTCGTTTGGCATGAACATCGGTATGCGAGCTATCGGCAGGTTGGTCGATGTAAGGACATTCACCCAGGTTCGGTTGAGGTCCATTCCCGAAATGACGCGCTCGGTAGTAACGTCCGCCATGCCGATACCCGCGGCGTTCCCTTCGCTCCCACCGCTGAGGTTGAGGACCACGATCTTGTTCGCCTTTAGACCCCATATGCCACCGCCCGGTGACCGCCCGGTGACGTTTGGGTCCATGCCCGTGCCCGATATCTCTTTGCCGATCTCCCCAACCACAAGCACGTCAACCTGGTCGAAGGGCAGATGGGCCATCATTTCTCTTGCCCGGCCAAGCAGTTTCTCTTCCCGCCGGGGTATAT
>JBBRVL010000350.1:0-4553 GCA_038246925.1 Chloroflexia bacterium | reverse complement strand
TTAGCTTCGACCTATGTGGGCGTCGCCTTAATCAGCGCCGACGGCCAGCTGTGGGTTACCATACCTGATGGTAGAGTGGATGCCACATGGAGTCCGGATAGTAGGTATCTTGCATTCTCTGTAGTAGATGGCCGGGGTGGGAATGAGGCTGGGCCGACCTCATGGACAGGGGCAAGTTACGTGGTGGATGTGCCGCAGAGGAAAGTCGCTAAGGCTGACAATGGTAGCTCTCTCTCGCCTGAGGAAGAGGAAGCCAATTTGATGTGGCAACCCAAGTGGTCTCCTAACAGTTCGATGATCACGTTCTTGTCCTTTAAGGGGGGCTGCGTCAATCTATGCTCAGGTTTAACACCAGCCTTCTACCATATGACCCTTCCATGATAGAGAAGGTGCCCAAACTGTCCTCAAGATAGATATGCCATCAAGCAGGCAGGTGAGTAGACAGAGCAAACGCATCTAACTAGAGCGTCGTTTGTGCAAAGTTGGCCTGCCAGAGAACTCACGCTTCTTTGTCATCCTGAATGAAGTGGAAAATCACCATGAGGGAGTCTGTGCTAAAGAAACGGATTCTTCACTCTTCGAGTTGCCACTTCGTTCAGAATGACAAAACTAGCTTGGTGCGTCCCTACTGTAGATCAGTGCTCACTTTAGATGCTTATGCCCTCCCTATGGAACTAACATCATTGACACTCAAGCGCTTTGTGGATAGAATTGGCTACTATATGTGGGCTTGGCCGGGAGTTGCGCTATGAGACTTGAAGAGTCGGTTGCATGGGCGGCGCTGGGGTTGAGCCTGCTTGTGGGGGTGTTGCTGGCCGTGCAAACGGTGCGGCTGGGGAGGGTTGAGAGGCAGTTTCGTGCGCTGATGCGTGGTGCGGGAGCCGGGGCGGCGGAGAAGTCGCTGGCCGAGCTTGTTGTGGGCCAGGGCACGAGCATCGAGTCGATGCGGGACAGGCTGGATGGGCTTCATGAGGTGGTCGGGACGCTGGAAAAGGGTGTGGCCCGAAGTGTGCAATATATAGGGTTGGTAAGATATAACCCGTTTCAGGAGGCGGGAGGGGACCAGAGCTTTGCGTTGGCTCTCCTCGATAAGAACAGGAATGGGGTTATTATAAGTAGTCTGCATGGGCGTACGGCCACCAGGTTCTATGCAAAGCCGGTCAAGGCGGGGGCTTCGCACCTTTCGTTGTCGGACGAGGAGATGCAGGCGCTGCAGCAGGCGATGGGGGGCGAGAGGCGTGAAACGTGAAACGTGAAACGTGAGTACGGAACCGCCAAGACGCCAAGAGCGCCAATAGTTCGCTACGCTCATCTCGCCAAGAGTTTTATTGTTTTAGGACTTACGCAATTTACGCTTGAATAGTGCCCAATCTTGCGCCTAAATCACGCTTGGCTGCGTAAGTCCTATGTTTGTTATTCACCGCAGAGGCGCAGAGGGCGCAGAGTATTTTGGAATTGGTGAGAACGTTATGAGCATACTTCGTAGCATACGTGAGAAAAAGGGGTTCACGCTTGGGCAGTTGGCGGGACGCGCCGGTATTTCGACCAGGGTGCTGGCGGACTATGAAGAGGGGCGGCAGGTCATGGCCCTTGCGCACGCAAAGCTGCTGGCGAAGGCGCTGTGGGTAGGTATAGAGGAGTTGATCCCACCACCGGGCGCTGAGAAATCCGCCTCTACGACGCAGACAAATAGTATGGCAGACGCGGCGACAACATCTCACGGCGCATCTGCTCAAAGTATAATTAGCGAACCGCACATTCCTGCGGCGACACACCTTGAGGAGGCAACTCGTCCGACTCCGTATATGGGGATAGACCAACACCGTAAGCCTGGCGCTCAGGGAGCAAACGAGCAGCGGCCTCAGCGAGCGCCTAGAGTGGCCGCTGCGCCAACGATGCCTATCACGGAAGGCCAGCATCAAGAACTGGCGCACCTTGCGGCTAGACTGCAAATCGACGATGCGCAACTGGAAGAGCGCGTGGGCATGCGTGTTGGCGACCTCAAGAGAATCGAAGCGAAAGAGTGGATTAAAAGGCTGCGCGGTATGGCGGATGAAGTCGCGCCGGGCGCAAAGGTACGATATGGGCAGTGGCCGGAAGCCGAGAAGGACCGGGAGGCTGTCTATCTTCAGGAGCAAAAAGAAGCCCAGGCGCAGATCCTCTTTAAGCTGTTCAATGGTGAAACGTTCACGGGTATTATCAGCGATTTCAGCCCTTATACGATTATCGTTAAGCAAGATGAAGAAGATGTGGTGTTACGCAAACTGGCGATAGCCTATTACCGGCGATTGGCACCAGGCGAGGAGAAGAAAATGGGAGAACGACCGAAACAGGGCGAAAACGAAGAGGCGTCAGGCCCATCCGTCCACAACCACAATAGGGACGACAAGCACCAACCCCTCGATAAGGGCATCGACTCGGACCTCACAGGCACGCCCGACACCCCGGAAGAAGATAATATGGACGAGGATAGGGGAGCTTGAGGCGGAATTACGAATTACGAATTACGAATTACGAAATTGAGGGTTTGGGTGAGGTGGAAACGTGAAACGTGAAACGTAAGTATCGACACCGATGATTGATCACCGACATCTATAATCCAAAATCTAAAACCCAAAATCCAAAATCGTATGAGCTTGAGCGACTACATCAAATATTTGCGGGCGGTGAAAGGCGGGGCTACTCCGTGGGAGATAGCCGAGGAGTGCGGCATGCCCATGGCAGATATACACTTTATTGAGGTGAAGCACCGGCGGGTCGGAGAAGATGATTCCACGCTGGAGAAGCTCGCACGCTATTTCGGTGTGGAATTGAGTGAGTTGACAGGCAGACGGGAGGCATATCGCAAGCTGCTCACCCGCCTGCTGGAAGAGTGCAGGCAAAGTTCAACTGAGATCGTGATTAAGTTGGAGAGTGGAGAAGAGATCGAGGGCATGGTCGCGTGGTATTCGAGGGAGGCGGCGGCTATAACACCTGGGGAAAGAGGCGAGGAAAATTGCCCGTATATTGTGCAGCGCGCATGGGTGGCCGATTGGCGCAGAGCAAGCGAAGTGGAATGGCACGTGGCGGTTGCCCTGAAAGAGCTCCCAAGCACTGCGACGACCTAGCTTGCTCGACACGCATCCTGGTAGGGGGGACCCGTGTGTCCGCCCTCTATTCTGCGTACCCAGCTAAAGGCTATATCGACAGGGCGGACACACGGGTCCGCCCCTACATTTGCCCAGTGTGTATGGAACACTCTGGGCAGTCCATTCGTATTACTTGTAATGACATTGAGCCAACCTATAGAGTTAGAGTCTCCGGGCACCTCACCAACGGAGCTTGACCCCGGACGGCAGGCGCTTGCCGTGGAGTACGCAGGGGTGCGCAGGCGTCTCTTTTTCCTGGAGATGGGGTTTACGCTAGGCATTGCTTTACTGCTGATGGTAGCGGGGTGGTCGGTTGGGCTGCGGGCGTGGGCTGAGAGCGTGTGGGACGACCAGTGGGTATCGCCTGCGCTCTATCTTATTGCCCTGGGCGGGGGTTATACTTTGCTTTCGCTGCCGCTGGACTACTATTCAAGCTTTCTACTGCCACACAAGTATGGGCTGTCGACGCAAAGCATCGGTGGATGGGTAAGCGACAACGTGAAGAGCTTGGCGCTGGCGGCTATATTTGGACTGGGGGGCATTGAGCTACTTTATTGGGTGATGAGGGTATTCCCGGAATGGTGGTGGCTCGTAATGGCGGGGCTGGCCTGGTTCTTCATGGTCGCCCTCGCCCAGCTTGCGCCGGTGCTGCTGATGCCGATCTTCTACAAGTTCCGGCCTCTCGATGATGCGGAGCTAGTACAACGTCTTACCATGCTTGCCGAGCAGGCAGGTACAAAGGTGCGCGGCGTATACGTGATGGATATGAGCAGCCGCACAACCGCCGCCAATGCCATGCTCACCGGGCTGGGGAGGACGCGCAGAATCATCCTGGGGGATACGCTTCTGAAGGGCTATACACACGACGAGATTGAGACGGTGCTGGCGCATGAACTGGCGCACCACGTGCATAACGATTTATTGAAAGGGCTTGCTGCCGAGGCGGTAGTGATAACTGCCGGGATGTGGGTCGCTTCTCGGGTAATGATATGGGGGGCGGGTGTCTTTGGCTTGCGCTGGATAGGCGATGTCGCGGGGCTGCCACTCTTTGGGCTGGCGATGGTGCTGTCCGGGCTTATATCGATGCCCGTAGCCAACTTTCTGTCGAGACAGATGGAGCGGGCAGCTGATCTATATGCCCTGAGAACCACGGGGAAGAGCCAGGCTTTCCGATCTGTGATGCTCAAGCTGGCGGGCCAGAACCTGTCGGAAGCCGACCCGCCCGCATGGGTGCGAGTGTTATTTCACAGCCACCCTCCTGTGTCGGAGCGTATAAGGGTTGCGGAGCGAGCGATGAAGCGTGAAACGTGAAACGTGATTACGAGACCGCCAAGACGCAAAGAGCGCCAAGTAACCGCCAAGAGTTTTATTGTTTGTTGTTCACCGCAGAGACGCAGAGGCGCAAAGGATATGGAGTGTTTTGGG
>JBBRVL010000349.1:0-4555 GCA_038246925.1 Chloroflexia bacterium | reverse complement strand
TGGCAAACTTGTGCCTGCACAGGCCAAAAACGGGTGAGAACAGGTGCTTTTTGTAGCCAACTAGGCTGTGTTTGCCTTTCCAGCAGTAAATAGCTGCTCATTATTCGCTCAAAACCTCCAAATAACTAGCATAAGACCCAAATAATATTTGCTATATGACTCCGCCCGGCGAATAAATTCACGGGCTAGCTTACAGCAAAGTCCCCTGCGGGGACTGGCAGACTGGGCGACCTATCTAGTCCGCGTAGGCGGACTTCGCTCCTTTATAGCCCGCGAATTTATTCGCCGGGCGGAGTTTGCAGATACGACCTAACCGGCGGGAAAATCCGGCTGCGCTTTCATCGCCCTGATCTGGTTCAAGTGCATGCCAAAATGCACAGCGTCCAGGAAGAGCCAACTGTGCGCCGTGAGCTTGTTGAAAGGTCCCATGCTGGCAGTCGCCTTCTCATCTAAGTCCGCAGGCAAGTCCTCAATATAACCTATAAACTTTTCAGTCATCGCTCTTAGTCCCGATACAAGGTCAGACGATAAAGCCCCGCTCCAGCCGCCCGCGCCCATTATGTTCCCTTTAGTACCCGTCACCTTGACTCCTTCCGGCGGCTTAGGAAACTGAGGGCGCTCGTGCTTCCATGCCCGTGTCATCCCCCACCAGTGGAATGCGATGCCGCTTACCATGTGGGTCATAAGCTCGGACGTATCGAAGTGGGCCTCGTCGCCACTGGCATCAGGGCCAGACGGTGTTCCCGGTAAGCGGTAAGCAAGTTGTGCGGTGGTCATTCCACTTACTTCCGCCTCTATAGCAGTCAGCTTCTCCCGCATATAGTCGGAGATTTCCGTGCGTGAATATTTTTCCGTAACTTCGTTGACCGGACCCTCACCGGAGAAGAAGCGGTGCGCCAGTTCATCAACATCGAGTAGTCGTAAGTTGCCCATAACTAATTCTCCCCAAACTAACGATTATTTCCACCCATCTGACCGAGACCAAACATGACCATAGTCAGGGTCGCCACGGCCGCCGTCTCCGACCGCAAAATACGCGGCCCCAGGGTGACAAGCAGCACGCCCATCTCGTCCGCGGCGGCCAGCTCGTCGTCTGTAAAGCCGCCCTCAGGACCCACAAAGATACCTATTGAACCTTCTGATGACTCAAGGTGTGATAGGCCATCTTCAACTGATCTATCAGCACCTACTGCGGGTATGATGCTTATGTGCCCTGCGCCTTCCGCCGATTCGCTCAGGTCAGCATCCTCTTGTAGGGCCTCCTGAAAAGTTAGCGGCTCCACTAACTCGGGTATGAACCCACGCCCACTCTGCTCGGCGGCTTCCTGGATTATGCGCTCCCACCTGTCGCCGCGACCCGATGACGTGACGCTCCGTTCCGCAATTACAGGCACGAAGCGCGACGCACCAAGCTCTGTGCATTTTTGCAGCGCCCACTCGAACTTGTCCGCTTTGTTGAGGAGCGACAGGTAAAGTGTAACATGATGCGCTGGCTCGGTATCGACCAGGCGCTTGCCCGTCAAATCTCCCCAAAGCTCGCCTTTGCCAAACTCCGCCAACTTCACGCTGTATTCGTAACCTCGCCCATCGAGCAGCAGAATGTCATCGCCCAGCCTGAGCCGAAGCACCCGACTTATCTGGTGCGCCACCTCCCCTTTCAAGTGCACCTGGGAACCCCTGAAAACATCAGTTGGAACGAAGAATCTATGCATGGGTGTCTGTTAGTGATGAGCGATGAGCGATGAGTGGTTAGTGGTCGGTGGTCAGAGATAATCACGTTTCACGTTTCACATTTCACTCATCGCTCACTTGCTTTATCGAAGTTACGGCGTGTGATGAAGACCATCAGACCAACCAGCACTACCACAAGGAGAGCAAGGGCAGAAAGTTTGTAGAGGCCACGTGACATCTCGAAACCGAATACGGTGAGTGTACTGGCGGTGGTTGTGAGCAGGAACGCAAGCACACCGAAGATCCCACAGAGTAGATAGAAAATGAGCACTACCTGCTGCTGGCTGAAGCCGATATCGAGCAAGCGGTGATGCAGATGGCCCCGGTCGGCAGACAATGGCGAGCGGCCTCGATAGAGCCTGTAGATGATCATATACACGCCGTCGAGCAGTGGAATGCCGAGCACGAGCAGCACAGAAGCCATTTTCGCGCCGCCGATAATCGAGATTACGGCCAACGCGAAGCCGAGGAACATCGCACCCGAGTCGCCCATGAAGATTCTCGCGGGATGGATATTGTAGGGGAGGAAGCCGAGCGTGGCCGCCCCCAGGATAAGCGGTAGGTACGCCAGTGTATATTGCTCTAACCGCCATGTGATAATGAACATCACCAGGCATGCCACCACCGACACGCCGCCCGCCAGCCCGTCCAACCCGTCGATCCAGTTGATGGTGTTTGTCATGCCGACTATCCAGAAGATTGTGAAGACGACCGCAACGGCAAGTGGTAACACTATCGCCCCACCTAAAGGATTCTGTACAGAGAGAGCAAGCACGCCTGCCCCTTGGTCATAATGGAGCGTACCGGCAGGTTCAAAGACCCCGGGCGCAATCTCGTTGGGCTGGCCCGGCCAGACGAGCGCGGGCACTATGACCAGCAAGGCTGCGCTAATCTGCCACAGGAGCCTGGGGATTGGTCTCACACCGCGCACATCATCAACAGCCATAACGAGGGTGACAATGCCCGCCCCGGCCAGAGCGAATAAGATTCTGGTAGGCTCGAATAGGCTGTTTCCTCCTAATGGTCCTTGAAGGCTGTGAACGTTGAAACTGAACATCAAGAGGATGCCGACAGCGAAGGCTGCATACATGGCCAGTCCGCCAAGCCTGGGCACCGGGATTGTGTGTACGCGCCTTTCCGCACCCGGTCTGTCAACCATGCCACGCCGGATTGCAAAGCTGCGCACAAGCGGAGTAAGCCCCAGCGACACCGCCAGCGTGACGGCGAAAATTGCCAGCATAGCCCCTACATGTGGAGACAAACCGCTCTCCTATCCAAAGTAAATTTCAACTTTATGCGTATAAGCCCTGGGCCTCGGGTACCAGGCCAACATTGTCATTCTTCACTGCGTTCAGAATCCGTATAGCACAGACTCCACCATACGGATTCTTCACGAAGTTTACCCTCGAACGCAGTGAAGGGTTCAGAATGACAAAGTATAGTGAGTTCTTAACTATCAAGACTTTACTCTTATCTTAACAAGCAGTTAATTCAGCAATAAAATTCTTGGTGCTCTTTGCGTTCTTGGCATCTTGGCGGTTAAAGACCAATCCTACGACGTGCCGAACTGCCTGTCGCCCGCATCGCCTAGCCCCGGCACGATATAGCCTTGCTCGTTCAGGTGGGTATCGACGGCTGCGATATGGATAGGCACGTCTGGGTGCTCCGAATGGAAACGCTCCACGCCCTCTGGCGACGCGATGAGGCCGATATACTTTATCCGCCTGGCCCCCCAGTCCTTCAACACCTTGACTGTAGCGGTCGCCGAGCCTGCCGTGGCGAGCATCGGGTCGAGCACGAAGCAGATATCGACCGTAGGCTCGACGGGCAGCTTGTTGTAATACTCCACCGGAAGCAACGTGCGGTGGTCCCTGTAGAGGCCTATGTGCCACACCTGGGCCGTCGGTATCATGTCAAGCGCGGCGTCCACCATTCCAACACCTGCCCTCAGGATAGGCACCAGGCCAACCCGCTCCGTAAGCTTGCGCCCCGTCATCTCAGCTAGCGGTGTTTGTACAGTGACCTCTTCACACTTGAGGTCTTGCGTCGCCTCGTACAGCAGCAGGCTCGTGATTTCCCTTACCACTTCCCGGAACTTCTTTGGCTCTGTCTTCACCGAGCGCATCAGCACCAGCTTATGCTGTATCAGAGGGTGGTTCGATACGTATAATTCCTTCACCCCACGCACCTAAAAGGCGGACCTATCAAGGCCGGGGACAGGGAACCGCCCGCAAAGTTCGAGCACCTGACGGCTGACACGCGACTTCATCTCCTCGTCGTCTGGCGCACGCAGCATATCGCCTATGAACCCGGCAATAAGGTCCATCTCGGCCTCTTTGAACCCCCTGGTGGTTACGGCAGGTGTGCCCACTCGGATGCCGCTCGCCTTTGCGGGAGGCTGTGGATCGTAAGGTATGGCGTTCTTATTGACGGTGATGCCAACCTCATCGAGCGCATGCTCGGCATCTCGGCCCGTAACACCAAGCGGGCTTACATCTACGAGCATTAGATGGTTGTCGGTGCCGCCCGATACGAGGCGCAAGCCTGCTCCCTCTAACCCCTGGGCCAGCCTCTGAGCGTTCGTCACAATCTGCTGTTGATATTCTTTGAAGGCAGGCTGCAGCGCCTCTTTGAACGCTACGGCCTTCGCCGCGATAATGTGCATGAGCGGGCCACCCTGTATGCCTGGGAAGACACTCTTGTCGAGGTCCTTTGCGTACTCTGCTTTGCACAGGACCATCCCGCCCCTCGGCCCGCGTAATGTTTTGTGGGTCGTGGTCGTTACAAAATCGGCATAAGGCACAGGGGATGGGTGCAGCCCGGC
>JBBRVL010000348.1:0-4560 GCA_038246925.1 Chloroflexia bacterium | reverse complement strand
GCTTTGCACCGACAGCCACTCGCCCAAAGCCATAGACAACGCTCCCGCAAGGAGGCCCGCCAGGCCGGTGATCAATATAGCCCGGTTGGAAAGCTCGGCACCGGCAACCCCCATCACCAGGCTCAGGTTGGATACCAGGCCGTCGTTCGCTCCCAGCACCGCCGCACGCAGCGCGTTGCCTCCCATGGCGCTGTGCCGTTCTTTGCGCCTAAACGGGAAGCTCGACCTGCGCGGACCCCGATCTGTAATCGTAACAGTGTCTATTTGGTTAGCAGGTCTATCACTAATAGTTGTCGTTTCCGGCACATTGGTCTCCTATCTGTTGCAGGCACTCTCTGACCTCTACCCTTCCCTACCCTCCTACCCTATCTGTGACAGGGCTTCAGAATGGGTTGTTTGGCCCCGAGGTGCTTATCACCCCGTGCCGTCCCGGTGATGAGGTGGTTATGTTGTGCGAACCCATAGATATCTCATCCAACCTCGACACTGAAGCTGATGAAACCCCAAAGGTGTAGAGTACTGGGGGACAACCGCCAAAGCCGCCACCCAGTACCAATAACCTCGGTTTGGTCTTGCTTTTCATAGCGAATTCTTCCGTAGGGGTTGTCCCCCATTGCTCGAAGGCTACAACGCTCCCATAGCTTCTCTCGACTCATGTCGTTCAAACTATAGCTTCTTAAGGTATATTATGTGGTAAATGTGAGTAGATAATGGGTGACAATGAGGAAGGGATCTCAATCGATGCGCTCCGGGGTCTATTTGTTACCAGGTGTTTACCTGCTGTTACCTAGATATTCAACCTGCTTTGTTATTCTTCAGTTGAATGTAAAGTTGGGGATTAAGTGGCACGGTTTCTTGTGGATTATCTGTCCGTAGTTTGACTGGTGTAGTACACTGCCGACAAGAGCAAGCAAGTGGAAGTCATTGATCACAACAGTTCTTCTCTTTCCCTGAGGTTCCCAGAGGCCGCCATCGCCTCTTACCTTGAGTACTTCTGAGCATGGATAACGCGGGTGCTAATGGCGCTGATGGCGCTGATGGCGCTGATGGCGCTGATGGTGCTGATGGCGCTAATGGCGCTGATGGCGCTGATGGTGCTAATGGTGCTAATGATCTCGGTAGTGCTAATAGCGTACATGGCGCTGATGCTACAGTTGCGTTTACATCGGCATTTCCAGCACTGCCAGCGTTGCCGACAATGCCAGCACTGACATACCTGACGGAAATGGAACGTGACCGAGCCTTCGCCCGCTTCCAACTGCTTCGCCCTTCCTTGAGGATGGAGTATCCCTAGCCGCCCTGTCCCGCCAGCACCAACTACCATTACGCACCATGCGCCGCTGGGCTGCACGCTACCAGCAGCAGGGGCTGGTCGGCTTGGCTCGCAAGAGCCGTGCTGATCGGGGGCAGCACCGCCGTTGCGTTCCCGAGATGGTTCGCCTAATCGAAGGACTGGCTCTCCAAGCTCCACCACCCACCACCGCTTTCGTACATCGTCAGGCGTGCTCTGTCGCTACCCAGCACGGGTGGCCTGTGCCAAGCTATGACACTGTGACTTCATGCGTGATCGGAATATCGAGCACCAGGGCGTTTAGCAATAGCACCGAGGCAGTGATGACCCCAAAGATAGTCAGTAGGGCAATCCCCAGGCTGACCAGCAACCGGCCTCGTACTAACGCGATACGGTTCCCAGCAGCCTCCCTTCCCGCCTCCATTTCAGTTCTGTTTATGCCCTCACCAAGATTCGTATTACCATTGCCCATAACTTCTGACCTTACCTCCAGGGATTGTAGCCGGAACACGCTATAGAGTTGTAATCCCCTCGTGAGGGCTTACTTTACGTAATTGACGGTAGTACACATCTTAGCTCCCAAATATGAAGGGAAGATGAATCCTGGGATCTATCTTCAGTGCGGCTTTGGGACTTTGCAATATAGATCCACTGTTGCGACGTACCGGTCAGAATGTCCGAAAGTGGGAAAGAGAGCACGAAGACCACACAACGAGGGAGATATGCCACCATTCTACTTTGCGTTCGTTACCTGCTGGCGGGACCCTCTACCAGCAGCCCTGTCTCTCCTCGCTTGTCTTTGGTGCTGGGAGCGCGCCGGTTCTGTTTCAGCTGTCGCATGAGCACCCGGTAGATAGTCAGAAACAATAGGCTGGCGCCTGTCGCCCAGTAGATTCCCTGCGCCCAAGTAGCAGTGCTGTCGGTGCCGCTTGCCAGGCCGTGGACCAGGGCTAACGCGAAGAGGGCGAAGCTGAGGAAGTGGATTCGTCGCCACCACTGAGCGCCGATACGTCGCCGGAAGTAGAAGCTCAACCCCACCACCGCCAGCCCGTACAGGCTGACCTGCCCCAACCCCACCCACAGCGGGCGGTAACCGGAGCCGGCGAAAGGGAGCAGGACCTCTGGAAGCGTATAGCCGATAAAGCGGTCTCCCAGCAGAATAAGGCCGTGGAAAAG
Organism: Chloroflexia bacterium; assembly: GCA_038246925.1. GTDB lineage: Bacteria > Chloroflexota > Chloroflexia > QHBQ01 > JADMIH01 > JADMIH01. Next base: position 2,093 of record JBBRVL010000348.1, on the reverse strand, counting down.
TGCGAAGCCCAGTCCGAGCAAGCTGGCATACTGGTGCAGATCGAAGGCGGTGGGGCCGCCTGGCCATACGCGCGCCATTTTGTTTGTGATCGTCAGCCCGAAGGCCATCGCCAACCACAGCAGGGCGTAAGCGACCCAGGCGCTGGAGCGCGCAAGGTACCAGTAGGCCTTCGGTTCCTCCCCCGCGAGGGAGGTGCGTAGGGTGGGCACCCAAACCGGCAGCACCGCCACCGCTACAGCCGCACCCACTGCTATTCCGCCGAGCAGCAGGGCCGCGACCTTACCAGGTATCGCAGGCGTCTGCACTGGGTTCTCCGGTTGTTCGCATATGCTTGGTATGTTCGATATACTCATCGTTGTTTTCCTTGTAGTCGTATTTGTCGTAATCATCGCAGTTGCGGTCGGCGTAGTCATCGTAGTCATCGTAGTCTTACCGTTATCCATGCCTCAACTCCACACGTAACAGGGTAGGCGGCTGCTCCTTACCACCTGGCCGCACTCCAACACCAGCAGCCCGGCCATCTCAGGGCGAGCTTCGAGCCAGGCTAGCCCATTCCGGCTGCCCAGTATCAGCGATGCCTTAGCGGCGGCTTCTGCCTCTAGCACGGTGGGCGCGATTACCGTGGCGCTCAACACATCGGTATCGACAGGCCCGCCCGTGCGCGGGTCGAGGATGTGGTGCTGCCAAACGCCGCCCTGACGCCACCGGCGGTAATCACGCCCGGAAGTAGCCACCCCATAGGCTCCCAGCCCCAGTCGTAACAGTTCCAGGTCCTGCTCGGGCGCGGTGGGGTCCGCTACGGCGACCGGCCAGGGTGAGCCGTCGGCCTGGGGACCGCTGGCGGCTACGTCGCCTCCCGCATCTACGAGGGCCGGTGCTCCGCTCAGGACCGCCAGTCGCTGGGCAGTGAGGTTGGCGGCCCAGCCTTTGGCGCTACCCCCCAGGTCGAGCTTCACTCCCGGAGGGAGACGCACCGAACGCTTGTCGGACACGCAATTAATCCGTTGCCATGCGTCTGGGTAGCTTATCACATTCCGAGATGCAGGCTCGGTGCCGACACTGATTCGAAGGACAACGTCCTCGAAGGTGCGGTCGTAGCCCGCCACTTCCAGCGCCTCCAGCATGGTAGGTGTCACCAATCCCTGCGTGTGACGAGCCGCGGTTAGAGCCGCCTGGAGCGCGCTCCACAACACTGCGCTCACCCGCACGGCGCGACCGGCTTTGAGGTTGAGCCTGCTCAGTTCACTGTCCGCTCTGAACCGGCTCAAGTGGCGCTCCCACTCCTCGAACCAGGCGGGCACCGCCGATAGTGTGTGCCTGGCAGCCTCCCCACTTGTGTCGAGGGCTGCCAGCACCCGGCAGCCCATCGCACCAAACTCGATAGTTTCCATCGGTGCGTTCCCTCGCTCCAAGTCACTGGTTGTTAACGCGACGACCGCGTGCGGGCGACCGGTGCGGGTTTGCGCGCCTGGGGTGGCGGAGCCTGGACCACCCGCAATTGCGGGGGAGAGAGTGCCGGGTCTGCCGCTTGTAACGCAGGAGTGGGTTGTGACAATTGCGACGATGCCTGCACAGTCAAGTCTTGCCCTATATACACCTGGCTGGGCGGGGTTGCAGGGGCTGGGTCGCCTGCGACCGCCGAGGCGATGAATGGAGCAGCCGGAGTGGGCGAGGCGCTCCTCGCATCCGCGCCGGTAAATGCCGCCCACCCCGCCAGGGTCGCCGCTATCGAGGCTGCCGTTATCAGGCACTTCATGCCCTGGGTGCCCGATTTAGCCTGTTTGGCTGGACGAGGTTTCGGTTGTGGTCGTTGTGATTGTGGTTGTGTGGTTGTTGCCGATACTTGCTTGGTCATTGTTACAACCCTTTCCCTATCTGTGCGGGTTACGCGTCTTCATCCATATGGACGCTAATCGTCCCCGTAACTTTCGTACTTCTCGCTGTCCTCTGGGCGTTCGCCACCCTCGCTTCCGTCACGCTCATATCGGTCATCACCATCACCATCATCGCCCTGGCCGTAAGAGGTAGAGGGGGTTTTGAGCGATTCCGGTGATGCAGCTGCGGTGGCACCGTTGTACAGCACCTTGCCGGT
>JBBRVL010000347.1:0-4561 GCA_038246925.1 Chloroflexia bacterium | reverse complement strand
ACTATCGAGAACGTAATATTACTGAACGCTGGGAGCCATCCTCCGCTACCTTCAGTAGTTATCGCCATCGAAGGTGCCAGGTTGTCCAATGAGCTTGCTTCTCGTCTGGCTTCGTCCGCAGTCTTCATCGTATATGCTTCACCTCCTACTATACCTGTACATATAGGCACACCGACACTAACAGCAACAGCAACAGCTACAGCTACAGCTACAGCTACAGCCGCACCCTAGAGGCGTTGAGCCTTTTTCCAGTATGTTCAGGTCTCTTCAATATCAGCGCATACAAGATGAGCAAACATGCTTCCCATTCTGTGCTCTCACTCTCACTCACCCTTGTTTCTAGCTCTCCCGTGCGAGGAGTACGAGAGGGAGATCGATGAGCAGGTGGCGCGGCTGTACGGCCCGGCCCCTCGGAAGCGGTTGCCACCCTCACTGCAACCCCGGCTGCTCAACCCTTGCAAAGAGTGATGGCAGGATGTGGGAAGGCCTTCCCACATCCGCACAACCTCAACTGCCCCAACTCACAACAATCGCAAGCGTCCTCACCCCGCCCGCCACCCAGACCTCCTTCGAGCCGCGCCCCCAGCAACTCAACCTCGCAGATGCGCCTGAACGCCACACCTCCAAGAGCGGCGACCGCGTAAAGCACACCACGTTAGGGGAGGGCGAAGTCGTAGGTAACAGCGACGAACGGAGATGACCAGGCCGTCACAGTCGTCTTCAAGATTGGGGGAAGAAGACGCGGCTGGTGAAGATGGCCAGTCTGGAGCGACTTGATGGCTAATCAAACTGATATGCAAGCCCTGCAAGACTTTGCCGAGGACAGCCGTGTAGCGGACCTCAAGAAGGCTCTATCTAAATTCAACATCTTCGAAGCCCTGGGCGCCACCCACAAGGAACTCTGGCACTCCGACTTCCTCGCCTTCCTCCTCAACCCCCTCCAAAATCATGTCATCGGTGACGAATTTACCCGGCTCCTCCTGAAACACGCCCTTCCTGATCTGCCGGAGCGAGACACCTGGGAGGGTATATCAGTATCCCGTGAGCATCTTCATATCGACATCCTCATCGAGGACGAACAGAGCAAGACCTGCATAATCATCGAGAACAAGGTTTGGAGTCAGGAAGGGCCCCGGCAATTGGAGACATATTGGGAAGCAATGGAAGCTGAGCGCCCGGGCTGGCGCATCTACGGTATCTTCTTGACACGTACCGCTCAAGCCCCCAGCGACCCTCGCTATCACCCACTTTCCTATGAAACCGTCAAAGCGCTGCTGGGCAAAGTTCTGGACATGAAAAGTAGCCAGATGGACGCGGATGCCGTCCTGTGTCAAGGGCGGCCCCGCATTTGGTTCTTACCGGTTCTTGGTGAATCAATGAGCGGCTTGACGGAGGCACTTTGGTAAACTTCTCACATATCAAGTGAAGGAGGGCGCTGAAGAAATGCCGAGATCGCCATTGAGAATTTTGTTGCCTCTGCCGCGTGGGCTAAAGATTACGATGATAAGCGAAAGTTCGAGTGCCATACTGGTCCATGTAAATTCAACACGCCAACGGTCGAAGTGTCCCTTATGCCACCAGTCATCTCGTCATATCCACAGTCGTTACTTCCGAACACCCGCCGACCTGCCATGTGTCGGTCGCCCAATCAAGTTGATACTTAGCGTTCGCAAGTTCTTTTGCCGCGTTGCCATCTGCCCACGTAAAGTCTTCGTCGAGCGTCTGCCTGAACTGATCGAGCCCGCTTCTCGACTGACTATCCGGCTGCGGGCGACTCTGCGGCAGCTTGGCTTCAGTTGTGGCGGTAAGGGCAGTGAGCGCTTAGCTGCCCGGCTTGGTATGAACGTCTCAGATACAACCGTCCTGTGGAGTGTCAGTCAGGAACGTGTCTCCACCGCTGGTGCAATCTGTGCAGTCGGCACACATGATGCAGAGCAGGTCCGGGTTGTTGGGATTGATGATTGGAGTTGGCGTCGGGGTCAGCGATTTGGAACGATAATCGTAGACTTGGAGAGACGCCGCTTGGTTGACCTGTTGCCGGAAAGGAGTGTCGAGTCGATCCGCGCATGGCTCGCTGCCCACCCCCAAATCGAGGTTGTTAGCCGAGATAGAGGTGGACATTACGTAGATGGGGCGACACAAGGAGCGCCGCAGGCAACACAGGTAGCGGATCGGTGGCACTTGTACAAGAACCTGGGCGAAGCAGTTGAAGCGTTCCTCGTCCGTTCTAAAGTTCGGGTTCCAGATGTCCCCGAAGTCTGCGATACCTCCGATGCTCAACAAACACCAGACGCTTCTGTACTGGCGTTGCCTTCGATGTCGCTCTTGCCTCCACCAATTTCAGCAAGGCCGCACCATCAACAGCAAGCGTACACGCGGCTCGTTCTGAAGTGGGAGCTACATCAACGAGTGCATCACCTTCACACGGAGGGTATGAGCTTACATGGGATTGCTAGAGAAATGGGCCTTGCGCGCAACACAGTCCGCAAGTATGCTCGTCGGCCCGTACCCAACTCTGTTACTGAGCCAACGCCCAGACCCAGACGGCGGAGCGTGCTAGACCCCTACGAAGAGCATCTGTTGAGGCGGTGGAACGAGGGATGTCTCAACGGCGCTCTTCTCGAAGAGGAGATACGCGAGCAAGGCTATGCAGGTGGCAGGACCGTTGTGAAGGACTACATCAGGTACTTGCGAAAGCACTCCGAGCTGGCAACGTCTCCTCGACCCCGGCGAGAGCGAGCGGCGTCAGCGTCGCCACGAGAGCTGCGTTGGCTGCTTGCCAGGCAGCCTGGGGACTTGGACGAGGAGCAGCAAGCCAGGCTGCATCGTTTGCTCGCCACTTCGACCGACGTGCAACAAATCCACGCGCTTCTCCACAACTTTCACATCATGGTGAGGCAAAAGGAGCATGAAAGGCTGGATTGGTGGCTCGAACAGGCACAAAGGAGCGGCATTCCTGAGATGAAGAGCTTTGCGCTCGGTATCCGTCGTGATTACGGGGCAGTGAAAGCCGCAATCGTGTTGCCCTGGAGCCAGGGTCAGACCGAAGGACATGTGAACAAGCTAAAGACGATGAAGCGGGCGATGTATGGGCGGGCAGGCTTCGAACTGTTGCGTCAACGACTTCTCCAAGCCAACGGTGCGCCAAGCGGATGATTCACCAAGAACCGGTAAGAACCAATTTTACTCTGGCGTTGATATCGTCACGTCGGACTGCCGGAATGATGGCTAATAAAGACGGCAGCTTGGGCCTATGGGTATGAGGTTCGTATGTGCCTCATACGTGGACACCCGGCCCCGGAGTACAGCAGGCACCTACTCCAGACGCTTCTCACTGATGCGCAACGTGGCAACCCCGTTGCGGTCTGCACGACGATGATGTCGAGCAGTAAGTCGAGCGCAAGCAAGACCCAACTCCGCAGCGGGCACAGGAAGGTCCAACAAGCGAATGCCACCTGCCAAAAGGCAAGGGAAATACATAACCCGGTGGATAGAGCCTAAGCTCAATAGAGCAACTTTGCTCAGGTAGAAATGCCGCCTACGTGGACCTGGTGAACCACCCGAAGATGGTTGAGCAAAGCGCAAATCATGGTACAAGTTAGATGCAAGCACAAACCCTTGTAAATGGAGCCGTGAGACCCACCGATTGGTCCGCCGTCAACTGGCGTGTGACCAACCGCCAAGTTCGCTCTTTGCGTCAGCGTATCTTCCGGGCTGCACAGGCGGGCGATTTCAAGAAGATGCGCTCGTTACAAAAGCTCATGCTACGTTCTTACTCGAACAGGTTACTGGCGGTACGCCGCGTAACCCAAGTGAACCAGGGCAAAAACACCCCTGGTGTTGACAAGCTACTGGTCAAAACCCCGACAGCACGAGGACGGCTCGTTGCCCAATTAGGGCAACTCCTCGCTCAGAAATCCACACCGGCCAAGCCTCTACGTCGGGTGTACATCGCCAAGGCCAATGGCAAACTTCGACCACTTGGAATACCGACTATCGTTGACCGCTGCCAGCAAGCAGTGGTTAAAAACGCGCTCGAGCCAGAATGGGAGAGCCGTTTCGAAGGTAGCAGTTATGGGTTCCGACCAGGCCGCAGTTGCCATGATGCCATCGAGAAAATCTACGGTTTGGCTAGGCCAAACAAAACTAAGCCTTGGGTGGTCGATGCTGACATCAAAGGAGCCTTCGACAACATCGCGCATAAGGCCATACTAGAGCACATTGGCAAGTTTCCCGCACGGGAGATGATTGCCAGATGGCTACGAGCAGGCTACATACAAGATGGCACCTTCTATGCGACTGAAACAGGAGCAGCCCAGGGTGCAGTAATCAGCCCTTTGTTAGCCAACATCGCTTTGCATGGTATGGAAGCGGCGTTGGGCGTCAAGCACGACAACCGAGGTGGGATAATCAGCAAGCGAGCCGTAGTCCGCTACGCTGACGACTTTGTGGTGTTTTGCACTAGCCGCGAAGATGCCGAACGTGTGATAGAGCAACTGAACGACTGGTTAGCCCAACGAGGCTTGCAACTCTCAGCGGAAAAGACACGCATCGTGCACTT
>JBBRVL010000346.1:0-4573 GCA_038246925.1 Chloroflexia bacterium | reverse complement strand
AGAGCGGCCAGCACTACCGCGAAAAGGGGTTGGGTGTTGCCCAGCACCGAGGCTATACCCGCACCTACGCGCCCAGGGCTGAGGAACATCGCCCCGAAGCCGATAGTGGTTGAGGTTGCGGCAATCGCCAGCACCAGGGGCCAGCGCCCCCGGTCAGGAAGGAGTGGCGCGCGCAAGACCACTAACAGGCTCAGCAAGGCGCCCCCACCGATCAGTGCCCGCACCCCACCGAAAAAGAGTGGCGGCGCGAAGGCCAGGCCCGTCTTGATCGCCGCAAAGCAAAGCGCGTAGATCACCGTGAAGGCGAGCACGCTGGCGATGCGCTTGCCGGTCAAGGCCGCAACCACACTATGCAGCCTGGGGCTTGAGGAACCGGTGACTGCTCCCCGCTGTATGCTTTTAGACATAACGTAGATTAACTTCCCCTTTAGCGCAACGTGGGAGCGCCCGCCTGGAAACCTGCCCTGCCAATAGCGGCGACGATCTCATCGGGACCCGTCGAAGCGGGGTCGTAGTGTACATAAGCCATCTCTGTGGAAGGGTTTACGTAAACCCGCGTCACGCCTGGCATCCTGCCTAGGGCGCGTTCCAGGGTAAGCACGCCCCCTCCGCCACAACCCAACCCGAAGATGGGTATGGTAATGCGCTCAATCTTTATCTCTGTCATAGTTGCTCTCACCCCGCTTTCTCCTTGCGTCGCCCCTATAAGGATGCCACTGTTAGCTGAGGCGCGGCTGAAGGGGGGCTGATGAGATGATGAGAGACTGTCTCAAGGTAATTACCTTTTACGGCAGCACGGGCAGGCGCACGGTGGCGACAGTGCCCTGGCCTGGCACGCTCTCAATGACGATTTCGCCTCTGTGCTGCCTGGTTATCCACAGGGCGATTGATAGCCCCAGCCCCGTGCCGCCGGGGTCACGGGCGCGTCCAGGGTCGGCGCGGTAAAAACGCTCGAAAACGTGGGGGAGGTCTTCAGGCGGGATGCCGGCGCCGGTGTCCTGCACTACTATCTCGGCGACACCGCCGCGCCGCCGCAGCTTAAGTGTGACCTGGCCCCCGGCCGGCGTATACTTGATGGCATTGTCTATCAGAATGAGCGCCAACTGCTGTAAGTGGTCCGGGTCGCCCGTCACGGCTAGAGGCTCCAGGTCATCTACATCGATGCGCTGGCCCCGCACCATGTGGCGCGCCCCGGCGAGGGCGTCAAGCAGCACGCGGTCAATTTCAACGCGCTCCTTGCGAATAGGGACCCCGGCGTCGGCGCGCGCCAGGGCGAGCAGGTCAACCACGAGGCGGGTCAGATGGCCGGCCTCGCGCCCGGCTTCGGTAATGGCCTCCTGGCGGTCGGCGGGGTCCATGTCGGGCTTGCGCTCGAGTAACTCCAGGTTCCCCTGGATAGCGGTGAGCGGGGCGCGCAGCTCGTGCGATGCGTCGGCTACGAAGCGCTGTTGCGCCTGGTAAGCCTGCTCCACGTTCGCCAGCATTTTGTTGAACGTGGAGGCCATCTGCCCCAGCTCATCGCTTTGTGTGCCTTCGGGGACGCGACGCCCCAGGTCGCCCGACAGGGCTACGGCGTTAGCTGTCTCGGTCAGGGCGCTTACGGGCCGCAGCCCGCGCCTCGCCAGGAGCCAACCGGCAGCGAAGCTCAGTATGGCGCCCGCTATGGCAAGCAACACAATCATCCGTCGAAAGCCCTCGATAGAGGCGTCAAGCCTGTCAATGGGCGTCAGATTTGCCACGTAACGGGCCTCTCTAGCTCCCCCTATAGCTAACAGGTACACACGCCAACGTGTATTGTCGGTCCCGGTAGCTACTCTGAACACGCCACCAGCTGGCCCCATCGCGACGAAAGCAGGCGCGAGTCCCGCCACCGGGTCATAGGCAGGCTCCGAAGGTTGTTTGGACATCACGAGCGGGTCTATCACCGGAGCGGATTGCGCGCTTGACGACTCGGCCACAACCTGCCCCGCCGGGCCGTAGAAGCGGATCACCAGCCCAGGCGCGACACCCGCCGATAGGTCGCGGTTAGCACCCTGATTGAGCGCACCCGCCAGGTATTCCTGCAAAATGTGGTCCCCGGCGCTTTGCAGAACGTAGTCAACATCGTCGTAGTGTGCACGGGTGTGCAGGGAATAAACGAGCACGCAAACAAGCAAAATGATAAGACCTGTCAGCCCACCGTACCAGAGGGCCAGGCGCAGCCTCAGCGACATCGCCTATTCCTCCCGCAGCACGTAGCCGGCGCCACGTAGCGTATGGATGAGTCGAGGTTCGCCCGTCGCTTCCAGCTTCTGCCGCAGCTGCTTCACGTACACCTCAACGATGTTGGTGCTGCCGCCGAAGTCGTAGCTCCAGACGCGGTCCAACAGAAACTCTTTGGGCAGTACCCTTTCCGGGTGCTCAAGGAATTGCTTCAACAGGTCGTGTTCGACGCTGGTAAGGTCTATGTTACGCTCTCCTCTCTGCGCGCGCCGCGTGCCTGTATCGAGGCTGAGGTCCCCGAACCGCAGCACTTCGGGGCTCTCAGCCTCGTGCCGCCGAAGCAAAGCGCGCACCCTCGCCAGCAGCACCTCGAAGGTGAACGGCTTGACCACGTAGTCGTCGGCCCCACGCTCAAGCCCCGCCACCTGGTCTGTGGGGGAGTCGCGGGCTGTGAGCATCAGCACAGGGAGCTGTGCGTCGGCGGCGCGCAGTCGCCTGAGCACCTCAAGGCCGTCCATGCCGGGCATCATGACATCCAGGATTACAAGGTCCGGGTAGCGCTCGCGGGCTATGTCGAGTCCTTCCTGCCCTGAGGAGGCGATGTCTACCACGAAGCCTTCATACGAGAGGCCGCGCTTGAGGACGCTGGTCACGCTCGGGTCATCATCAATCGTTAGTATCCGTTGCATTTTGTAGTCCTATCTCTCTCGGTATTGCATGGCCCGCACGAGCGCCACGCTGATTTATTCTCTCGCTTGAGAGAAAGTCCTGGTATTATAACTCTCTGCCACTACCATTCTAACCCAAAAGGTGAAACTGGAGGCTGCACCTGGCAAAAACCTGGTGGAAAATTGCATGGCTCAGTTTATACTCAGCGATAGCTCAGGCAGGATTCAGCCAGGTGAGGTATAGTAGCCAGGCCAAGTCTCTTGTAAAGGGCACAGAATTGACAGACTCAACCAAAACAGGCAAGACCGGCCATAGTGAGCGCTACCGGCAGATTGTCGGGGCCTTGACTCGCCATGGGTTGGGCTACCTCGCCGATATAACCGGCCTGGATCGCCTTGTGCCGTTCCACAAAGGGCTGTTAGGGCACAAGCGCCGCGCCGCGCCCTACACCCGGCCGGAGCACATACGCATGATGCTGGAGGACATGGGCGCCACTTTCATCAAGCTGGGGCAGATATTCTCCACGCGCGGCGACATCCTCCCACCCGATTACCTGGCTGAACTCTCTAGGCTGCAAGACGCCGCGCCGAGTGTGCCCTGGAGCACCATTGAAGAGGCGCTGATAGCCGAATTGGGACGACCTATCGAGGAGGTCTTTGCCACTTTTGAGCGCGAACCGCTGGCTACCGCCTCTATAGGCCAGGCGTATGCCGCCATTCTGGCTGATGGCACCGAAGTGGTAGTCAAGGTGCGTAGGCCCGGCGTGGTGGAGCAGATCGAAGAGGACCTCGGCATACTCCAGGACCTGGCGGCTACGGCTGTCCGCCGTTGGGAGCCTGCGAGCCGATATGACCTGGTAGGGTTAGCCCAGGAGTTCGCCGCCACGCTGCGCTCCGAGCTTGACTATATTCGTGAGGGCCGAGACGCCGAGCGATTTACCGCCCTGTTCGCGAACGACCCGAACATCCACATCCCACGCATCTTCTGGGAGGCAACCACCTCTCGCATGCTGACTATGGAGCGCATCCGAGGGATCAAGATCACCGACCTGGAAGCGTTGGACGCGGCGGGGATTGACCGCAAGGCGCTGGCCGAGCGGTCGGCCCGCATCATCCTCAAGATGGTCTTTGAGGACGGCTTCTTTCACGCCGACCCTCACCCAGGTAACTTCTTTATCGAGGAGGGGGGCCGCATTGGCCTGATAGACTTTGGCATGGTCGGCACGGTGGACGAGCGCACAAGGGAGCAGCTGGCGACGCTGCTGGTGGCAATCACCGGCCAGGATAGCGAGGACCTGGTGGACGCTTTCCTCGATATGGGAGTGGCTCGCGGGAGCGTGGACCGTCCCGCGCTAAGGCAAGACCTGGGGCGTGTGGTGTCGGGCTTTTACGGACAGGAACTTGGGAGCATACAGATCGGCGCGCTGCTCACGGATATCCTGGCCGTAGTGCGCCGCTATCACCTCCTTTTGCCCGCCAACATGGCGCTCCTGACCAAGGCGCTGGTGATGAACGAAGGGATGGGCGCGCAACTCGACCCCACCTTCAACCTTGCCGGTGTAATGGCTCCCTTCGCCCAGGAGCTTCTGTTGCGCCGGTACTCGCCGCTGCTTATGGCGCGGCAGATGAGACAAGTGGGCCTGGAGTTTGCGCGCTGGGGAGCCGACCTGCCACAACAGTTGCGGGAATTGCGCCGCATGGTT
>JBBRVL010000345.1:0-4575 GCA_038246925.1 Chloroflexia bacterium | reverse complement strand
GGCTACCGAACAGGGCGGACACACGGGTCCGCCCCTACAAGTCTTATTTCTCCGCCCTCATCTGAATAGTTGCTTCTTCGCTACAAGGCTGTTCGTTTAGGCAAGTAAGACAACTCGAATCTCCACGCATCTCTATGTTATAATCCCGGCTGACATGGTAGAGCAAACCGACACCAGAGGGTCCAGCGCCGCGAGCAGCACCGGCATCCAGCCTTCCGCAGATTCCGAGCGTCCAGGTATCTCGGTCTTCTTCCCAGCTTACAACGATGCGGGCACTATCGCTTCGATGGTATTGGCTGCGCTCCGAACTTGCGCCAAGCTCACCGATGATTATGAAGTAATAGTAGTCAACGACGGCTCAACGGACTACACAGCGGAAGTCCTCGAAGACATAGCTTCCAAATATGATAGGGTGAGAATAATCACCCACAAAAAGAACCGGGGCTACGGGGGCGCTCTGCAGACCGGGTTCAAGAGTGCGTCCAAAGAACTGGTATTTTATACAGACGGTGATGCGCAATATGATGCTCATGAGCTGGCGATACTTGCACCTGCAATGAGGCCTGACGTAGATATTGTGCAGGGCTACAAGATCGCACGTCATGATCCACTCTTCCGTATCGTTATCGGGCGCATCTACCATCTCATAGTCAAGATAGGGTTCGGCTTGCCTGTGCGCGACACAGACTGTGACTTCCGCCTGATCCGAAAGTCCGCGCTTGAACGTTTTACGCTAAAGTCGAACACCGGCACCATACCGGTCGAATTGGTCAAAAAGCTGCACGAGTCGGGGGCAGTATTCGCCGAAGTGCCGGTGCATCACTATCACCGCGCATACGGACGGTCGCAGTTCTTCAACTTTAAGCGCTTGTGGGCGACGGGTGTGCAACTCTTGCAGTTATGGACCGACCTTGTATTGAGGCCAGCATTGACCGGGCGCAAACCTGTAAAATCAATCAAGCCCCAGACCGACGATGTATATACTAACCCTTCTCTCCTTTACCGCACGGAGGCTGAGGCGCAGGCTATCCGGGAAGCGGAGCAGCTAGTCATCGCGCAGCCATCCTCTCGCCACAAGGTTTCTGGAGGGCGCGGTTGACAGCCGGCTGGACTTGGAGCGAACAAGAACCTGTGCGCGCATCTGCCAACGATGATTTGCGGTCAATCGCGGAACACGAGAAGGTATACGATGGTAAGAGGGTGCTCATTACAGGCGGCCTCGGCTTTATTGGGTCGAACCTGGCGCGGAGGTTGGTGCAACTCAACGCGGAAGTGCTGCTGGTTGACTCGCTCATACCCGGCTATGGTGGTAATAGCCGCAATATAGCAGGCATTGAAGAGAAGGTTCGCGTCAACATCGCGGATGTGCGTACCCAGCCGACAATGAACTTCCTCGTGCAGGACCAGGATTACATATTCAATCTCGCGGGGCAGGTGAGCCACCTCGACTCCATGATCGATCCGTTTACTGACCTGGAGATCAACTGCCGCAGCCAACTCTCCATCCTTGAAGCGTGCAGGCACAACAACCCGGCGGTGAAAATAATCTTCGCGGGGACGAGGCAGCAATATGGCAAGCCCGATTACCTTCCGCTTGACGAAAAGCACCTGATGCACCCCACGGATGTCAACGGCATCAACAAGATGGCTGGCGAGTGGTATCACATCCTCTACAACAACGTCTACGGTATAAGGGCAACGTCGCTGCGGATGACGAATACTTACGGTCCTCGACAATATGTAAAAGACGCTCGCATGGGCTTTATCGGGCTCTTCATTCGTAAAGCAGTCTGCGGCGAAGAGATTACAATTTATGGAGACGGCTCCCAGGTCCGTGATTTCAACTATGTTGACGATGTAGTGGATGCCTTCCTACTCGTAGGCGCGAGAGACGAAGCTAATGGTGAGGTCTTCAATCTGGGCGGTGAGCCGGTCAGTCACCTTGACCTGACAAAGACGCTAATTGAGGTCGCGGGGAGCGGTTCGTATACGCTCGTGCCGTGGCCCCCGGAGCGCAAAGTAATAGATATCGGCAGCGTTTATAGCTCGTACAAGAAACTCAACGACGCACTCGGTTGGAAACCAACTGTGGGCCTTCGTGAGGGGCTGCAAAGGACGGTAGACTTTTACCGAGAAGAAGGACGGTTCTACTGGTAGATGCCGACTCGGTCCGTGTCAAAGTCGAGGATTGGGTGCCAAGTTTGGATATGTCATTCTGAACGCAGTGAAGAATCAGTCCCCTCAGCACTGACTCCCTCGTAGTGATTCTTCACTGCATTCAGAATGACAAGGTAGAGTTGGTTCGTGCCCTTGAGCGCTACTCTGACTTGGACACAGCCCTGAGGTGCCGACAGCCCGGCGTATATAAGGGTCGATTTGAGGGATATAATTTGATCTACATAAACGATACACGCGCTCAATACGAGAGCATAAAGTCTAAGTTGCTACCGGTCGTTGATGCAGTCATGGAGAAGAGCTACTTTATCCTGGGCGAGAACGTAGCCGCCTTTGAACGTGAGTTCGCCGCTTACTGTGGCACGCAGCACGCGGTGGGTGTCGCCAACGGCACGGATGCGATTCACCTGGCCTGCCGCGCTCTGGGAATCGGCCCTGGTGACGAGGTGCTCACCACTCCGCATACAGCGACCTTCACCGCTCTCGGCATTTCGATGACAGGCGCGACCCCAACATTCGCCGACATTGATGCAGATACGGGCAATATGGACCCGCGCCAGATTGAGTCTGCTATCACTGCACGGACGAAGGCTATAATGCCTGTTCATCTCTATGGTCAGATAGCGGACATGGATCCAATCTTGGAAATTGGGCACAAGCACGGGATTCCTGTGATTGAGGATGCTGCACAGGCTCATGGGGCGAGATATAAAGGGAAACGCGCCGGTTCTATCGGTGCAATAGGTTGTTTTTCGTTTTACCCTACCAAGAACCTCGGTGCGTATGGCGACGGTGGCGCTATCACTACGGACGATGGCGATCTTGCGCAGGCGCTGCGCGAGCTACGCAACGGCGGGCAGCGCGAACGGTACAATCATGTGCGCCTCGGGGTATGCAGTCGCCTCGATGAATTGCAGGCTGCCATATTGCGTGTGAAATTGGGCTATCTTGACGAGTGGACGCAGGCGCGCCGCCATAATGCCGAGCGATACAACCATCTGATCGCTGACGCCGGCCTGCCGGTCCAAAGTATGAAGGTTAGGGATTTCGGTGAGAGCGCCTTTCACTTATATGTAATCCGTGTAATAGCGGAAGACCGTGATCCTCTTATCAGCCACCTGAAAGAGCAGGGCGTAGACGCGATGATACACTATCCTGTGCCCGTTCACCGGCAGGAGGCATATGCGTTCCTCAACTTGCCGGAAGGGAGTTACCCGGTGGCCGAGCGTCTGGCACTGGAGATAATTACGCTGCCACTATACCCTGAGCTTAGCGATGAACAGGCGAACATAGTGGTGGGGGCGATACGTTCATATTATGGTTGATGTGCCTGTTACGGCTTACGGTCCTGGGACTCTTGCTAACGAAACCGCCCGATCCGAGTCAAACATCACCCGGTGTCACTGTGGCTAGGTCGGGCCGTATTGAGCGCCTGATGGCGCCCTTGCGCCGCGTCGTGCGTTGGCTTTCGTCGCGGCCTACCTTATGGAATCTGTTCCGGCGCATCCTTGAACTTAACTTTGTCGAGGAAAAACGTGTTATAAAGCGCGAGCTAATGCCGCTCTTGCAAAGGGCCGGTGGAGAAGGACGCATCCCACGTATTCTGGACCTGGGTTGCGGGACGGGCGAATTGGCCCCTATTTTCATCAAGGCCGGATACGGATATGCCGGGATCGATATAGAGCCTGGGCGCATCGACTTTGCGCGTAAGACGTACCGCCAGGGCGAATTCCACGTAATGGACGCATCGCACCTCAAGTACCCCGACGGCCACTTCGACCAGATACTTGTGACCGGCGTGCTGCACCACCTTTCCGACGACGAGGTCCGTGGCATCGTGCGTGAGATGAGGCGCGTGTTGCGACCTGACGGGCGCGCGCTCGTTATGGAAGATATAGCCCTTCGAGGGTCGCTGAATTTGCTTGGCGCGCTCGTGCATCTTGCCGATGCAGGGGCCTTTATACGACGGCCGAAGCAGTATGTCACCCTTTTTGATCCCGATCTGGCGTTAAAAAAGACATATCCCATCAGATGCGGGGTCTGCGACTATCAGGTCTTCATACTGGAGCCGCCAGCACTTTCTTCCATCTAGAATACCGACTGGGCGGTACTCGCGGGCAAAAACCCGTACTGACGCCACAAAACAACTATAATGAGCAAATGGAACCTGAAGCCCATTTTGTCATCGCCGAAGCTGAAGCTGCTGGCGGCGCTGCCCAGAGGAGAGTAACTATGGATGCCGCCTGGTGGAGCACGTTTGCTCTTCTGATGATAGCGATGTGCCTGACAGTCACCGGAGAACTTTTGCTAAAGAGCGGGATGAACAGGCATGGCGAACTGAACGTGACACTGTCAACAGTGGCTCCAACCGCGATGAAGCTCTTCAGCAGCCCGTTCGTT
>JBBRVL010000344.1:0-4587 GCA_038246925.1 Chloroflexia bacterium | reverse complement strand
CAGCCTCCACTATCTTTGGGGATATGTCGCAACCTGTGACTTCTATCCCATTTCCCGCGAAATACATGGACAGAGGTAGCCCTATCTTGCCCAGCCCCACCACTGCTGCCTTATACTGAGCCAATCTTATTTCCCCCCGCCTAACTTGATCACCTTGCCCTCGACCCCCGCCTCAACCAGACTGCGCGCCACCCTCAGTGCAGCCAATCCATCTTCCCCCGATACAAGCATCACGTCCTCTCCACGCACCGCCCTCACAAACCTCTCCAGTTCAATTTTCAGCGGCTCGCTCTTCTCTATTCTCAGGCGTATCATTTCGCCCTCGCTTACTCCCTTGATAGTCGAGATAGTATCCCATTCAGAGCTTGTATGGTCGTTGCGGTAAAAGAAGAGGTCCTGCGTCAGGTAGTTCACGTGGAACATCCCCTTTTCGCCCGTAATCATAAGCTCCCTTATCTTAGTCGGCGTCAGCCAGTTGATATCCAGCACTCCAATAGAATCGTCCTCAAATCTGAGCAAGCCCGACAGCAAATCTTCATGCTCTGTATGTATTCTCCGGGCAGTCTCCGCCGACACCCGCTCCACCTCCGACCCACTCAGGAATCGCATTATGTCAATATCATGCGTCGCAAGATCGATCACTACGCCTACGTCCCGCACCCGGGGAGGGAACGGCCCCAGCCGTCGGGCGTGCATCTGAAAAACCCGCCCCAGAGCTTCCTCTTCCTGTAGTCGCCTGTGCAACTCCACGATAGCCGGGTTGTACCGCTCGATGTGGCCCACGGTCAGTATCACACACGCCGCCCGCGCCGCTTCAATCATCTCGGTGCCTTCTTCTACTGTGAAAGCAATCGGCTTCTCAACAAGTACATGCAGCCCATGCGCAATCACCTCCAGCACAACCTCGCGGTGCAGGATTGTCGGCACAGCGACTACCACTGCGTCAGGTCGCTCGCGCTCAAGCATCTCCCTGTAGTCGCTGTAAGCAGTTATCCTTAGCCGCCTTGCCGTATTCTCCGCCGTTACAGTATCGGCATCAGCCACCCCAACAAGCTCTACCCCGGCAAGATCGTTCAGCACGCGCAGGTGGTTGCGGCCCATCGCCCCCGCGCCGATAACGCCCACCTTCAGGGCGCCCTGGGTCTTACTTTTCGAGCTTTGGTTTGCCATCATGTGGCTTGGACGCGATCACTAGAGGAGCGGGTTGAACGCACAGGCGTCTCAGGTGGAATACTATCGCGTGAGACACGAGCAAGCCATTCTCTTGCCTGCGTGGGCGATTTCAGATGTACCACCTTCAGCTGTCCGTGCTGAGGCAGCCTGAAAAGCACAGGGTACTCTCTGCGCCGCTTCTTGTAAGTTTGCAGCACCCACAAGAAGAGCGAATCACGGCTTAGGAACAGCGTCCTGAACGACTCTTTATTGCCGTTCCACAACTCTTCCTGGCTGCGAAGCCGCCTGATCGACCTACGCCACAACCTGACCAGTATGACAGGCAAGCTGTAGTCGAGCCATACCACCATATTTGCCTTCCCCCATACGATGTCACGCACCGCACTGTAATTGCCGTCCACCACCCACTCCTCACCCGCCAGCGCCTTCTCGGTCCTTTCCCTGAATACCTCATTCGGGGCTTCCGTCCAGTTCGAGTCCCAGTGCAGTGCATCAAGCTCAACGTGAGGCACACTGAGCCTCTGCGACAGATTCCGCCCCATCATGGTCTTACCCGATCCTGTAGTCCCTGTGACATTGATACGAAACTGCTTCAACTCCACCACGCGCTATCCAAGATTCCTGACAGCATCTACTATTGTATCCAGGTCCTCTTGAGACAATCCTGGATGCACAGGTAGTGACAGCACCTGCTTCGCCGCCCTCTCCGATTCCGGGAAACTTTGCTCGCCGTAACCGAGATCGATATAAACCTGCTGCTTATGCACCGGCACCGGATAATATACTTCGCTCCCCACTCCCGCCGCCTTTAGCTGCTCGCGTACATCGTCCCTGTCAAGTGGCGGCAGCACGCGCACTGTGTACTGGTGGAACACATGCCTTGTCCCATCACGCACCTGCGGCACGGCTACTTTCTCCTTCGGCAGGTTCTCACTCAAGTAGCGAGCATTCTCTATCCGTCGCTCATTAAAGCCTTCCAGCTTGGGCAACTGCGCCACCCCAATAGCCGCGTGTATGTTCGTCATGCGGAAGTTATACCCCAGCATCTCATGGTAATACCGCACCCTCATCCCATGTGACCTGATAAGCCGCGCCCGCTCGGCCACACAATCATCGTCGGTAGTAATCGCGCCCCCTTCGCCCGTCGTGATATTCTTCGTCGGGTAAAAGGAAAAGCAGCCCGTACCCCAGCTTCCAGCCTTCTTCCCACCCTCGTCGGCCCCATGAGCCTGTGCCGCGTCTTCGATAATAGCCAACCCATGTTTCGCAGCAATCTCGGCAATCCGTCCCATCTCAGAAGGATTCCCAAATAGATGCACCGGCATAATCGCCTTCGTCCGCTTCGTTATAGCAGCTTCTATCTTCTCTACATCAATATTGAAACTGCCCGGCTCGATATCAACGAACACAGGCTTGGCCCCCACGTAGAGAACAGAGTTGGCCGACGCGATAAACGTAAACGGCGTGGTTATCACCTCATCGCCAGGCCCTATCTCATGCGCCAGCAAAGCCACGTGCAGGGCGGTCGTGCCGTTGCTGGTAGCAATCGCGTGCTTCACCCCACAATAATCGGCAAAAGCCTCCTCGAAGTCGGCCACCACGCTCCCCTGGGCCAACTGCCCCGACTCCAGCACGGCCATCACCGCCGCCTTCTCCTCCTCGCCTATCATCGGACGAGCAATGTTTATCATCTCAACTCCTCTTGCTTACAACGGCTAACAAAAGCTGTATGATACTAAAAGTACAATACAGAGATAGCAGTCCAGAAGAACCACAACATGAAACCGCTACCGAAGATCGTTGCAATGAGTAGTATGAGCCAACTGATTTGCGTGGCAATTGGGTGGACACTAGGCTTATCATGAGCCTTTATCTTCCATGATCTGTAAAGTTCCACCCACGCATATCCTAGCAGCGCAAACACGCCCAGCATGCAACTAAAGAATATGAAGGTGAATTCTGGTGTTATGGGCCACATATAGGCACAGCCTTGCTTCCATAGCGTTGTTTACAGCATCAGCTAGATTTTGTTCACAGTTCTTACTGTGACTGCTAAAACTCGCCATTCGATAGTACGCTCATTCATGCATCTTTAACCTATGAGTGCAAACACCCGCCTATTACACACCGGGCAAAAATAAGTAATCGCCCCATCCTCTTCCCCTACCTCAAGCCTGTGCCCACTCTCACAAACATACCCCGCCAGCCTCGCCGGGTTCCCATACACCAGCCCATAATCAGGCACATCCTTCGTAACAACCGCACCCGCGCCAACCATAGCGAACCGCCCTATCGTAACCCCTGCCACCACAATTGCCCCCGCCCCAAGTGATGCGCCCTCCCTCACCAGCGTCTCCACAAGCTCCCAATCATCGTCACTCTTGGGCGACCCATCCGCATTCACCGCCCTCGGCAGCCTATCATTGGTAAAGACCACGTGCGGCCCCACGAACACCCCATCCTCAAGCGTCACACCATGATAGATGCTGGCCCGGTTCTGCACCTTTACATTGTCCCCGATGCGCACGCCAAAATCAACGTAGGCACCCTTCCCAAGTATGCAGTTGCGTCCAAGCACTGCCCCTTCTCGCACCTGCGCCTCGTGCCACACCTTGCACCCCTCCCCCAACACAGCGCGCGGCGACACATCCGCCGTCGGGTGTACATAAACCTTATCGCTCACTCAACCGCCCCATTCGTAATTCGTAATCTGTAATTCGTAATTCATAATTCATCCCCTGCCAGGATCACCGCTATTCGATTCGATGCATGACCATCTCCATATAAGCCGGGTGGGACCCCCTCCGGGCGCTGTGCGCTAACGGCATTGAGAATGCGCTCCGGGTCAGCGCCCGCCAGCCTGTTCCACCCACTCGCTACCGTCTCTACCCATTCGGTTTCTTCCCGAAGTGTGACACACGGCACGCCCAGCCACAACGCCTCCTTCTGCACCCCACCCGAATCGGTCAATATCACCCGCGCGTGCTTCTCAAGCGACAGCATCTCAAGATAAGACACAGGCTCTATCGCCTTCACATTCTCCGGCAAATCTATAGACGCCGCATCGAGAGCCTTACGAGTGCGCGGGTGCAAAGGCAAAACCACCGGCTCACCCACCCTCCCCAGCGCCGACACTATCCCGGCAAGATTGCTCGCAACGTCCGTATTCCCCGCCCTGTGCACCGTCGCCAGCAAATATCTGCCCTTTTCCAACCCCAGGCTCAATGGCAACTCACTGTCCACGCGCTCGCTCGCCCACAACACGGCGTCATACATCACGTCGCCCACCTGGTAGACCCCCGCTAATATACCTTCCGCCACAAGGTTCTCAAATGCATTCGCCGTCGGGCAAAACAGGATGGATGAAAGCCGGTCGGCCACAAGTCGATTTATCTCCTCCGGCATTTGCATGTT
>JBBRVL010000343.1:0-4602 GCA_038246925.1 Chloroflexia bacterium | reverse complement strand
TATAATCAGATTGGGTAGGGACATCGTGAGCCTCCTTGTTTCGGATAGTGCTTTGGTAGGCTTCTATCTTACAACAAAGGGCTTGCGGGTCCCTTTACCCGTGTTCACCTCCTTTCATTTTGTACAAAGTCGAGCTAAGTGGCTGTATACTAGCAGCCAACAGAGGAGAAGGAAAGCGATGCCAGGAAGATATCATTCACGCGAGTTCAAGCTTCAGTTGTGCAAACAAGTTGTGAGTGGCGAGCGGCGACCCGCCCAGGTTTGTCGGGAGCATAACATCGCCAACAGTTTGCTGATAAGATGGAGGCACGAGTACGAAGCATGAGGGGAAGCAGCCTTCACACCCCGCCAGCCGGATGAAACTCAAACGCTACAAGCACGCATCGAGGAGTTGGAGCGTTTCTGCGGCCAGCTTGCCCTGGAGAACACAATCCTAAAAAAAGCCGCCCTCCTCACGGCCAACAGCGCGAACAAGTCTCGGAGCGACACGCTTTGATTACTCAAGCTCTTGTAGAATACCCTCAACTGTCAGTCAGTAGCCTTTGTGATTTGCTGGACGTCAATCGCGCCTGGTATTACGCACGACTGGACAAGGGGTCTAATCAGGTAGAGTGCGAAGCAGATGCCACGTTGCGTGCCGCCATCGAGGAGTTGGTGTTGGAGTTTCCAGGCTACGGCTATCGCCGCGTCACCAAAGCCCTGGCACGAGCAGGTTACTGTGTCAACCACAAGCGAGTGTTGAGGATCATGCGGGAAGAGTCGTTGTTGTGCCAACTCAAGCGCCGCTTCATACCGACTACTGATTCTAATCACTCCTTTCGAACATACCCAAACCTGCTCAAGGAGATAACGTTGGACGCACCGAACCAGGCTTGGCAGGCCGACATAACATACATACGACTGCCCACAGGCTTTGCTTACCTGGCGGCGGTGATAGATGCCTACTCCCGCCGATGTGTAGGTTGGCAGTTGTCCCGCTGCATAGATACCAACCTAACGCTCGAGGCTCTGGATATGGCGCTGGCTGTTCGCCCGGTTGAGCCGGGCCTTGTGCATCACTCTGACCGAGGTGTACAGTATGCCAGTTGCGCCTACGTAGAGAGGCTGCAGAGTGTGGGGGCGCTAGCGAGCATGTCAGCCAAAGGCAACCCGTACGACAATGCCAAAGCGGAGAGCTTCTTCAAGACGCTCAAGCGAGAGGAGGTTTATCTCAAGGCGTACCGCACCTTTGCCGAGGCTGAGGCGAATATCGGCCAGTTCATTGAAGACGTGTACAACCAAAAGCGCCTTCACTCCAGCCTGGGCTACTTACCGCCCATCGAGTTTGAGGCCCTACACTACCAACGAGACTACCAGACCATAGAGAATGTGACTTAAGCTTCTGTCTGGTAGCAGGGGTTCACTCCAAAGTATCAGATTATAGCAACTTAACGGGTACTCACAGTTCATGACCCACAACGCTAAGTGGCTTCTGGACCTGGTATTCAGGGGGATTTACTAGCCATGATTTGGTCATGTATGTACTGCCAAAAGGGGTTCGTCGTATCCTCGGGACTGATTGCCTATCCATTTTTCGAGCCACTGTACACAGCATCTTCAGGATAAAGATATTGGTCTGGCTTTTAGTTCCGTACCCTTGGTATGGTGTCGAGCACATATTTCTCAATAGTTTCCGCTGTGCCGTCTTCGAGCAGGGCAGCACAAACTGTGCGGGCGACGTTGAGCACCGCCTGTGGGGCGCTTGCCATTGCGACACCATGTCCAGCCCAGGCTATCATGTCGAGGTCGTTATGCCCGTCGCCAATCGCCATTACCTCATCACGGTCTACGCCTATGTGCTCCGCTAGAAAGGCAAGCGCCTTGCCCTTGGAGCATTCTATGCTGGTAAACTCTGTGAAGCGGGGGTGCGATTTGGTCACCTGGAGTTTGCTCCCGTAAAGGTCCGTAAAAAACTCAAGAACCTGGTCTGTTTGGTCGGGGTCAGTTATGATTACCAGCTTGGTCGGCTCGGATCCTTGCTGAGCAGCGAGCCATTTACTGAGATCGCCCACTTCGTTGATGGTGAGGCCCATATTTATCCGGGAGTAGAATAGAGCTTCGTCGGTAATACGCGCGGCGTAGATAGCGTCGTTTAGATAAAGGTTGAGGTGCAGGCCAAGCTGTTGCGTCCTGCTGATTATTTCATGCGCAAGGTGTAAAGGAATGGTCTTGTGGTAGAGCATTTCGCCAGAGCCAGAGTGCCGCACCATCGCGCCCTGGTAGCAGATAAGGGGCGCTTCGATGCCCAGGTCGGAGGCTATTGCGCTGGCCGAAATAAACATACGGCCCGTAGCGATAGTAACTAGAACACCCTGCTGTTGAGCGCGTGCTATAGCCTCGCGTGTGCGGGTCGAAATCACCAGGTCGTCGCCGAAGATGGTGCCGTCGAGGTCTAGCGCCAGCAGCTTTATACTCATGAGGTCTTGATTACCACTATCCTGTCGTAGCCCGCCAGGTCTTTGCGTACTTCGACCGCCGCGCCTGGAAAAGCCTTCTTCGCTAACTCGGCTACGAGATTGCCTTGCGAATGTGCGGTTTCCATCACAACCGTGCCGCCGGGAAGCAGGTAAGCGGGTGCTTCTCGTAGAAACTCTCGGATCAAGGCGGTTCCGTCCTCGCCACCACCGAATACCGCTACGTTAGGCTCCCACGTTGCCACGTCGGGTGATGCCTCACCTGGGGGTACGTAGGGCAGGTTGGCGGCTATTACATCAAACTTGCCTTGTAGTGGCGGGAGCAAATTACCTGTATAAAGGGTGACACGTTCCGCTACCCCATGCCGCTCGCAGTTCTGTCGCGCTACCTCGATAGCCGCTTCCGATATGTCGGTTGCACTTGCTCGCACGCCTGGGTTGTGTGTGGTGACTGCTATTACAATGGCCCCACTCCCTGTACCTATATCAGCCAATTGGCTATTGTCATAACTTCGCAATATCTCTAAACAGGCATCAACTACGCTCTCGGTCTCCGGTCTCGGAACTAACACATCAGGTGTAATAATCAAATCAAGGCCGTAGAATTCTTTGTGTCCTGTCAAGTAGGCGACCGGCTCGCCCTGTGCTCTTCGCTCGATTAACCCTTGTATGGCGGAGTACTGCTCATCGGTAAGCATACGGTGAGAGTCGGCGAGCAGGGTGGCGCGTGATACCCCCAACACATGCGCGAACACCACCTCAGCATCAAGATGAGGAGAGGAGGAATTGGAAGAAAGACGCTTTGCTGCCTGTAGCAGCGCCTCGCCTAGAGTCACAGTCGCTATCTAATCGGCGGCTATGCCTGCCGCGCGCAGGCGTTCGGCCTGGTCGGTCAGGCGCAAGGTCTCGATCAGGTTGTCGATTTCGCCCTGTAGCACGCGGGGCACACCCGACAGCGTGAGCTTGATGCGGTGGTCGGTCACACGGTCGTCGGGGTAGTTATAGGTGCGTATCTTCTCCGAGCGGTCGCCTGTACCGACCTGCGACCTACGCTCGTCCCCCATCTCCTGCTGCCGCTTGGCGAGTTGCATATCATAGAGCCTTGTGCGTAGGACAGTCATCGCCTTGATTTTGTTCTTTAGCTGGCTACGCTCATCCTGGCATGTAACCACGATTCCGGTAGGTATATGGGTCAGGCGCACCGCCGAGTCGGTCGTATTGACGCTCTGGCCTCCATGCCCACCGGCCCGGTAGACATCAAGCTTGATGTCTTCATCCCTCACCTCAACGTCCATTTCCTCGGCCTCGGGAAGCACCGCAACGCTGGCGGTTGAGGTATGTATGCGGCCCTGGGACTCGGTAACAGGCACACGCTGCACGCGATGTACGCCGCTTTCCCACTTCAGGTGACTGTAAGCGCCCTGCCCCTTCACCTCGAAAATAATTTCCTTCATGCCCCCGGCCTCACTGGGGCTGCTCGACAGGACCTCCGTCTTCCAGCGTCGCTTTTCAGCATACTTCACATACATGCCGAAAAGGTCGGCGGCAAAGATCGCGGCTTCGTTCCCTCCGGCCGCTCCTCGGATCTCTATGATCACGTCTTTATCGTCATCTTTATCCCTGGGGAGCAGGAGGCGCTTTATCTCGGCCATCTCGACATCTTGTTGTTTGCGAAGGTCTTCTAACTCGGCGCGGGTCATCTCTATCATCTCGGCGTCCGACTCGCCGTTCAACATCTCCTCAGTAGTGTCTATCTCCTGTTTGATGGTCTGGTGGCGGCGGTAGGCATCGACAAGCTCTTGAAGCTCGGCACGCTCTCGCCCAAGCTCCGTGATGCGCCTGTGGTCTGTGGAGACCTCAGGCTGTGCCATCATCTCTTCAAGCTCGGTGTAGTGCTGCTCGATGCTCTCTAATTTTCGTCCTACGTTCTCATCCATGCCCTGCCTCTTAAACCCCGTTTCACTAAAACCTACCAATACGGAAACTAACTACCAAGTATAAGTTGTTGTGCCTGGGCAGTCAAGCCGACATGACATAGCCTTTCAAGTCTTGAAGTGGAGATAAATTCACCGCAGAGACGCAGAGATTAATATGGTTGGTCTTGGTCTCATTGTCGTTCCTGGTCCGTAATTACCAATCCCTAATCCCT
>JBBRVL010000342.1:0-4624 GCA_038246925.1 Chloroflexia bacterium | reverse complement strand
TGGTGCAGCACTTCCTCGGATGGGAGGTCGAGACGGGTGGGGCAGCGTTTGATCCGCAAGCCGCTACCCTTTTTGACCTGCGTACCGAGCAACAAGGTGGCCTCTGCTTCTTTTACACTTTGCCACACGATGAGCATCATGCTCTTGTCGAGTATACCGTCTTCTCCCCAAGGGTCTGGCCACAGGCTGACTACGAGCGCGGCCTGCGAGCCTACTTGGATGGGACATTGGGGTTGAAGGATTACCTGGTGGCTGGAACGGAGCAGGGTGCCATACCTATGACCAGCCACCCTTTCGAGCGCAGACTGGGGAGACGTATTATGGCGGTGGGCACGGCGGGGGGCATGGTCAAGCCCTCAACCGGCTACGCTTTCGCCCGCATCCAGCGCGATTCCCGGAATATAGTGCGCTCGCTTCTACGCCACGGTCACCCTTTTGTAGTGCCCTCTACTCCGGCCCGCTACAAGTTGTATGACGCGTTGATGCTTGATGTGATGCAACGTCGCCCCCACCTAGTGAAGCCGATCTTCACAGCCTTGTTCACGCGCAACCCCGCCACGCGCGCCCTCCGTTTCCTCGATGAAAGTAGCTCGCTCTTCGAAGACGCGGCGTTGCTCAGCACACTGCCGCCCGGACCCTTCCTCGAGGCACTTTGGGGCGCGATACGGCATCACAGATAAGGGATCGACTTGCCCAGCGAAGTGAGGCAGTGGGGAGCGCGCGGCTAAGGGCATGCTCCTATGACGTTCCCACCATCGAGGAAGACGCCCTGGCCATCTTCCTTACACGGTAGACACAATAGTACCAGTAGCCCATTTAACATCCCATTTACGGTAGCGGCCTCATAAACGTCGCAGCATCGGTACGACACAACTGGCCTTATTGAACCTATAGAGATACCATTGGGATCGTCGTTGAACCTGCAGCGTGGCAAGCATACTTTGGCTCCCTGAGAAGTTGGGTATGGAGATCGTGTGAGACGGGAACGGAGGAGAGGTTGTTGCCCAGGGGCGTATACGTACGTCAACCGTCTACGTCCTGATGGTACTACTGATATAATGGGCTGAACAATATGGTTCTACATAGGGACTGGGTCGCCATGCAACTTGATTCGGTAAGAGGAGGGAATTCATGAGGCAAAATAGATTGTTTAGCCTGGCATTAATACTCATGGTGTTCAGCAACTTGCTCGCCGCCTGTGGGCCGGGGGTGACTGCTCCAACTGTGACGCCTGTGAGCGGGCCGACCGATACAGGAGCCACAGCCTTCGCCACATCTGTGCCTGGCAGTGAAACTAACGCAAGTACCGGCTCAGCCAAAGCCGGTGTTTTGCGCTTCAACGCCGGCTCTGAGCCCGATAACATGGACCCCCAGCAGATGAGCTACTTGGATGAATTCGGCACAGCCCAGATGGTCTACGAGGGCCTGCTCGAACTCAACGAGAAAAGCGAAGCTGTGCCTGCCGCCGCCGAGAAGATGGATGTTTCTGCGGATGGTCTCAAGTATACGCTGACCCTGAGGGAGGGAATGACATATTCGGACGGTGTGCCTCTTACGGCGAAGCACTATGAATATTCATGGAAGCGCGTATTGGACCCGAGGGTACCCAATAAGCAGTACAGCTTCATCGCTTATGATATTGCAGGCGCCGAAGAGCTTGATTCCGCGCCCATTACCGATACTGCTCAGATCGAAGAGTTGATGAGCAAAGTAGGCATAAAAGCGCCAGACGACAAGCACATCGAGTTTACCCTCAAGCGCCGTGCCTCATACTTTCCGTACGTGCTCACGATGATGGTGGGCTGGCCCGCGCGTCAGGACCTCATCGAGGCGGGCGGGGAAGATTGGACTGACGACCGGGGGGCAAATACTACATCGGCAACGGGCCATTTATCCTCAAGGAAAAGACCGAGAACGGCATGAGGTTCGTCGCTAATCCCAACTTCCGTAAAGGCAAGCCCAAGCTCGACGAAATTCGGTTCCTCTATATCAAAGAGAGCAACGTTGCTTTTCAGGCGTATAAGAAGGGAGAGCTGGAGCTGGCGGCTGTTGCGGCTGAAGACCTGAAGTCGGTGGAAAGTGATCCTGTGCTAAAGAACGAATTTGTTTGAAAAGCCGGTAACTGTAGCATTTTTATCGAGTTCAACACCAAGCGCCCACCGTTCGACAATATGAAAGTGAGGCAAGCCTTTGCCCAGGCCTTTGACCGCGACGACTTTATCCAGAACGTAGCCCAGGGTATCGGGCAGCCCGCGTATAGCTTCATCCCACCCGGCAGGCCCGGCTTTGAGCCTGATCTACAACTCTGGAAGTTCAACGTAGAAGCCGCCAGAAAGACCCTTGCCGAAGCAGGCTATCCCGGCGGTGTGGGGTTGCCCGAGATAAAGCTTACCTACGGCTCAGACGATCCGCGGAACAAGACTCGCTTGGAGTGGATGCAGAACCAGCTCAAGAAGAACCTGGGGATCGACGTATCGCTTGATCCGGTAGAGGCGAAGACGCTCGTAGCGATGAAGAAGGACCAGGCGACCCAGCCCCAGATCACCCGCTCCGGTTGGTGCCAGGACTACCCAGACCCCCAGGACTGGCTTACCCTGGTTTTTCACAGCTCCAACACCGTAAACCATGCCGGGTGGAAGAACGCAGAGTTCGACAGTCTGACGACGCAGGCTGATCAAGAACCTGACCAGCAGAAGCGTCTGGAGCTTTATCGTAAGGCTCACGAGATACTGCTTCAGGAGGCCCCGATCGTGACATTCACATGGGCCGAAGACCTTCAGATCATCAAGCCTTACGTAAAGGGCATGCGCGAGCATCTTTCGGCGCTCGACTTCCATCTTTCAGGCTGGGCCAACATCATAAACATTGAGGTTGCACCCTAGCAACAGGCAAATCAACAATACGAGCAATGAACCGAGCAATGAGAGTTGAGTGGGGAACTTGCTTTTCGCGCTCAGGAACATTGAAGTAGTCGAGGGCGCTGGCAATCTCCGCTCCGGCCTCGTCGAACTCTTCGGTACCGTCGAGAACCTGGCAGGGGAGGCGGCAGCGGATTCTAGCTTCCTGGCGCGGTCTGGTCGCGTGCTGCTTCGGTACGGGACCGCCACGGGTTAATTCACCACTTCAGTAGCATCCGACTTCTCACGTGAATTCGGTGCTGCTATTCACAGGGCATTCTACATGAAGCAGGCCCTCAACCTGCGGAAAGGCTCAGGGCTCGACGAACAGCGATTTGTCGAGTTGATGCAGGAGGCACGCAAGCTCACCCGCAGATACCAGAACCGACCTACCTGGGATGAGATGAACGACAAGATGTCTTACTATTTCACCTTAATCCGCGATCTCGTACAGAGACTCGCTCCTGATTAAACAGTTACGTCCGGCTTCAGCTGGGCTGTTGGAGGGCTTCGCACGCTGATACCCCTATGTACCACTGCGTGTTATCAGCGTGCGAAGCCTGAATGAGCACGGATCAGGGGTGACTAGGGGAACAAAGATAGACTAACGCACATGGTGCATTTTGAAACTAGTAAGAGGGTAAGCCTCTGAGGCCGCAGTCACAGCAGGCTGCGCAAACTGCGCCCGCAGAGACTGCTGGCTAAGGCCGAACTCGATATGGTAGCGGTAGTCGCCAAGCTGGCAGAGCCAGCAACGCGACCTGCGGAGTCCTCTGAGGAGCAACCGTGTATCGAACTACACACGGTCTGGGTCTCACAGCGAGTTTCTCGACATGAAAGCCACCACCAAAAGCTGGCTAGCCAGCCCGCGATTAAGGTGTGCTCACGAATCAATTGAAGTGATGGTTACCCAAGCCGCAGCATTCAAAAATCTATATTCCTAATGCGTTCAAGTTCAATGGGATATTGATAGTCGCTATCTACGTCCGAGCAGATTGCCGAGTCGATTCTGTAGCTCAAGACTGTCATTCAACTCACATTGCCAAATAATGAGCACTGTCCAGCCAAGTTTCTCCAATTCTTTACGAGCTGCCTCATCTCTCATTAAGTTTTCGTCCAGTTTTTGGGAGGAGCATACAGAGGAAGATGGGGGGAGAGGAGGTAGTAGCTAACTGCTGAGGCCGCATCGTGCCCGCGGCTATATCTTGCTCAACCTGAGCCACACGTATACGTCACTCCGCCTGAACAGCTTTGTCGCAGGTGCGGTGAACGCGAATTGTATAACGGTAGCGCGCAGCTCAAACTCTGTCGGGAATGTCATCAGCAGGTGAAGCAAGAGCGTATCGACGAAAAAGAGAGGAAACGAGCCGAGCGCGGTCTGCGCAAGAAACACTTAGAACAGACTTAATCCCCTGAGACTTTTGGAGACTTCTTCCAGGTCAACAGGTCAACGAGTAATCAGGCCAGGCCTCTAGCGCCAATAGTTGACCACTTTCATAGGCTTCGGCGCTTACAGCCAACCGCCTTCATATGGTCAGTGTAGTGTCTTTAGTGGTGCTGAAGTTCTGATCAAAGAATTAGGCGCAGATTGAGGGCGTTGAGTGCCTGACGCATCTCTGGATCATCCACATCTACGGACCTGGTGGGCAGGGGAGTGTACCGGAAGCGGTCGTGGAAGACGGCCCAGCATTCCCAGTCAGTGTTGAGGTGGGATGCATAGCGTAAAC
>JBBRVL010000341.1:0-4646 GCA_038246925.1 Chloroflexia bacterium | reverse complement strand
TGCGCCAGCCTTCCGGCTCGAGAAATAGCTGGTGGCTCTCTTTATCTGCGAAACGGTGAATCTTGTCCTCGATGGAGGGACAGTAGCGCGGCCCGACACCTTCTATTGTGCCGTTGAACATAGGAGATAGATGTAGATTCTCGCGTATGATAGCGTGCGTTTCGGGGGTAGTATGGACGAGATAGCAGGCCATTTGGCGGCGCCACTCTCGATTTTGGATTTTGGATTTTGGATTTTGGATTTGTACAGGTTGCGGATAAGTAGTTAGGGGCGTCTGGGTTATGGCTTCTATGCGCTCGTGGCTGAAGTAAAGGGGGGTCGGGCTGCCGGGTTGCATCTCTGTGAGTGAGAAGTCGATGGTACGGGCGTCGATGCGGGGTGGGGTGCCGGTCTTGAGTCTCATTAGTGGAAAGCTGAGCTCGCCCAGCACCTCCGAAAGCTGCACTGAAGGGGCCTCGCCCGCCCTACCCGCCGGGGAGGTGAACTCTCCCGAGATGATACGCCCACGCAGGAACGTGCCTGTAGTGAGGATTACTGAACGCGCTCTGTAGGGTCGGCCAGTGGCTGTAGTTATTCCAGCTACTCTCAGCCTTTGCCTGGGTGAGCGCAGCGCTTCGTCTGCCGCATAGGGGCTGTGGCTGAGGGTCGGCGCGATTTGTTCGACGTTTGCCTGTGGGTCGAGCGGCTCCAGGATCAGCCCATTTACGCTGGCTTGCTTCAGGTCAAGGTTCGCGGTGCTTTCAAGCACAGTCTTCATCGAAAGGGCGTACTGCTTTTTATCGCATTGCGCCCTCGGCACCTGTACGGCCGGACCTTTGCGGACGTTGAGCATCCTTATCTGGATGGCGTTGAGGTCAGCATTGCGGCCCATCTCGCCACCGAGGGCGTCAATCTCCCGCACGACATGGCCCTTGGCCGGCCCGCCGACCGAAGGATTGCACGGCATCAAGGCCACGGTATCGAGATTGAGCGTTACCAGCAAAGTGCGATGCCCCATGCGCGCAGAGGCCAGTGCTGCCTCGCAACCCGCGTGGCCCGCGCCAACGACCACCACGTCGTACATCTGGTTGTCGCTATTACCGATCATCTATAGACCCTCTTCTGCCTGCTAACGTTTCATTTTACCAGATTGGGCAGAAAGGGTGCGCTGGTGTGTTAGGGGGAGTGGCTAAAAGAGAAGGTGCAATAGTGTAGGGGCGGACCCACGTGTCCGCCTTTGCCTGGGTAGCATCCCTAACAGGGCGGACACACGGGTCCGCCCCTACATCTGCCTTATTCGCCACTCCCGTTAGGGAAGGGATTGGGATTACCCCACAGTGAGTTCGGCGGAATGGCCTTCATCAAGGGCGCAGGAGATGGCCTCTTCCATCGACATTGCGCGACCTTCTGCCCACGCCGCATCCCAGGCCATTTCATCTGTTTGCGCCCTGGCCGCATTCGTGTTGCGCTGATATTCCATCCTGTCGGCTGGATCAAGGAAGGTTCCAACCGACTCCAGCAGGGCTTCCGCCGCCGCCAACAGTCTCGCCGCTTTGTGCGGTTGGCGCAGCGTGCTTGATACGCCTCCCAATCCAGCCAGGCACGCTGCAACCATTTCTTTGTCGCCCAGTTCGTGGCACATCGTCAAGCTCTCGACAAAATATGACCGTGCCTGCTCCAGGTCTTCCTGTCGGTGTAGTATATGTCCGAGGTTGTGCAGAGTGACAGCGATGTTCCACTTGTCACCTAGCTCACGGAACCTGACAAGGGCGTCTTCGTAGAAAGAACGCGCTGCTGGATAGTGGTTTTGTAAACGTTTCAGTTCTCCCAGGCTGTTAATGGAGAGTGCGATCCTGCCCTTATCTCCTACTTCGCGTGAGATAATCAATGCCTCGTCCAGCACCGAGCGGGCTAATGAATAGTCGCCTTCTTCGCGGGCCACGAGCGCCAGCCGCCACAGCGCGCCCCCGATTTCGGACTTATCGCCCAGCTTGCGGTACAGGTCAAGGCTCTCCTCGTGCAGGGCGCGCGCTCGTGCGTGATCTCCGGCGCGGTAGGCCAGATAGCCCAGATTGGAGAGCGATTTGGCGACGCCCCACAGGTCTTCTACTTCTTTACTGATTGCAAGCCCCTCTTCAAAAAGAGCTTTGGCTTGTTCAAACTCGCTCTTGAAGCGGGCTACATCTCCAAGCCCATTAAGAGCGTGCGCATCGAGTGACTTGTCGCGTAATTGCCTAGAAAGCGCGAGGCTCTGTTCGTAGAAGGTACGGGAGCCGGTATAGTCACCCTGCCAGAAGGCCAGCACCCCCGCCCCGGTCAGTGCCTTTACCTGTATCGTCGTAAGTTCGACATCCTGATTGGCTGTCTCAAAGGAGCCAGGCGCGGGTGAGAGTAACATGAGCGCCGCCGACAGCCATTCGCGTCCTTCCGTCACGTATCCCCGCCGGTGCCAAAAGTCCTTCAGGGCCACGACTAACCTCAGGCCCACGTTCGCGTTCTCTGTTTCCAGCGCCCAACGCAGGGCAGCCTTCAGGTTGTCGTGCTCGGCCTCCAGGCGGCTGAACCACTCTATCTGGTCAGGACCACGCAGGTGCGGTTCCGCATCTTCGGCTAATTGGAGGAAAAAATGGGCATGACTGCTCGCGACGGCCTCAGCTTCCCGTGGGTTCGCCTGGAGTCTTTCTTTGGCGTACTCGTGTATAGTCTCCAACATCCAGAAACGTGTCTCGCTGGCGGAACTCTCATATGGCTGTAATAGGCTTTTCTCTACCAACGAAGATACAACTCCGAATATCTCCGGCGAGAGCCTGTCAACGTTGCATACTATTTCTATAGCTTCCAGGCTTCTCCCACCAACGAAGATCGACAGGCGGTGGAAGAGCAGCTTTTCCTGCTCGTTCAGGAGATCATAACTCCATTCGATAGTAGCCCTCAGGGTCTGCTGTCGAGCAGGCAGGTCTCTTGCGCCTCCCGTCAGGAGAGTAAGTCTGCTGTCGAGCCGAGCGAGTATGGCCTGAGGGGAGAGCAGGCGGATGCGCGTGGCGGCAAGCTCGATTGCCAGAGGGAGGCCATCAAGCCTGTGGCAAATCTCAGCCACGGCGGGCGCGTTTTCATTTGTAACCCGGAAGTCTGGTTTGACGTCAGCAGCACGCTGGATGAAGAGCGCCACGGCTTCATATTGTGACAGCATTTCAAGGCGTGGCAGACGCTTGCGATCTGGAAGCTGCAATGGTGGCACCGGGAACTCTTTCTCGCCACGCAGCCGAAGCACCTCGCGAGTCGTGACTACTACTTTCAGGCGAGGCGCTGAGGTAAGAAGCTCGTTGACTAAGGGGGCAGATGCCACTACTTGCTCGAAGTTGTCCAGCAGCAGTAGAAGCTCTCGGTCTCTCAGGTAATCTTTGAGGCTCTGTAACATGGGCTGGACGGAGACTTCACGTACTCCTAGAGTCTGGGCGATTGTGGATGCGACCAGGTTTGTGTCCTCGATGGGCGAAAGCGCAGTAATGGCGGCAAGTGAAACAAGAAACGCGCCATCCCGAAATCTATCTATCACTTCAGCCGCCACTTGCATGGCGAGGCGGGTTTTACCGGTTCCTCCAGGGCCTGTAAGAGTAAGCAGCCGTACATCATCTCGCATCAGGAGTTCGGCCAGCGTCGGCAGCTCTTTGACACGGCCAACAAACGGTGTAAGTTGCAGCGGGAGGTTGTTGGGGTGGGTATCGAGGGTCCTGAGTGGTCGTAAGTCGATGGGCGTGTCGGCGGTAACTACCTGGAAGATGCGCTCTCGGCGTTGCAAGTCTCTAAGCCGGTGCTCCCCCAGGTCCATGAGGCTCACGCCTTTCGGGAGGGCATCGCGCACCAGTTCTTCGGCGGGCAGCGAAAGTAGAACCTGCCCGCCCTGGCCCGCGGATAGAAGGCGGGCAACACGGTTCACGGGTGGGCCGAAATAGTCGCCATCGCGCTCATCAGCCGCGCCGGTGTGAATAGCTATACGAATGGGGAACTCGAACTGGGGATTACGGAATATCGGCGCCCATTCTTCATTCTGAAGGGAGCGCTGTGCCTGAAGTGCGGATGTAAGGGCTTCGGGGGCTGTATGGAAGGCCGCGCAGAAGGCATCACTCACGGTCTTGAAAATGTGCCCGCCGTTCTCATCTATCGCCCGGCGCAGGAGCGTATTATACATGGGGACCGCGACCTTCATGAGATCGGGGTATTCCTCCCAGCGCCTGGTACTGCCTTCGATATCTGTGAAGAGAAAGGTGATCGTCCCGGTCGGTATCGTAGCCATACGGCTCTTACTTCCTCGACTGGTACATAGTAATGATGCCGGCCCGTGAAACTAGAGCGGCTCGACGCAATCCTTAGAATAGCACCGAACGAGGCGGGAGTCAATGTATATTGAACATAGAGCAGGGCTGATGCAAAGTCCGGGATCACGCACCATATTAGGGAATGTCATTCTGAACGAAGTGAAGAATCAGTCCCCTTAGCACTGACTCCCTCGTAGTGATTCTTCACTTCGTTCAGAATGACAGAGTATAGTTGGTTCGCGTACTTGAAGTCTGGATCGACTTTGCATCAGCCCTGGAACATAGAGGCAGAGAAGATACGAACAAGCCAGGGAGTGGCGAATAAGGCAGATGTAGGGGCGGACCCGGGTG
>JBBRVL010000340.1:0-4646 GCA_038246925.1 Chloroflexia bacterium | reverse complement strand
TCGCCGTCGCTGCAGAGAGCGTAGGTGTAGTGATCGACAATCTCATGCCCAGGCTTGTTGAAGCGCGTTGCGAGCCATCGCTCGGCTAGGGCCATGCCGACCCCGTTGCCGAAGCCCTGACCGAGGGGGCCTGTGGTCGTTTCGACTCCGGGTGTATGGTTGTACTCCGGATGGCCTGGCGTTTTTGAGCCCCACTGGCGGAAGTTCTTTAGCTCTTCGAGACTGAGGTCGTAGCCTGTCAGGTAGAGCGAGGAATAGAGGAGCATCGAGGCGTGGCCCGCGGAGAGGATAAAGCGGTCGCGGTCGGGCCAATGGATGTCGCGCGGATTGTGGCGCATTATCTCAGTGTAAAGTAGGTAGGCAAGGGGCGCGTTTGCCATCGGGGTGCCGGGGTGTCCGGAGTTGGCCCTCTGCACGGCGTCCATTGATAGAGTGCGGATAGTATTGATGGAAAGCTGCTCTATATCCATCTTCATGTCGCCTATTTTGACTTCTTTTTTGTCCCTGGTTGCTGTATCAGTCACGCTATTCTCCTGGTTCTCTATGGCACGTAAGACCATGTTTGTAACAGCACTGAATGTGCCATGACCTCTCCAGGCGTTGACGCTGTCGTGCTCGCATGTTAGGATGCTAACAATGATCATAGGGAGGGTAAGGCGAATGAAAACAGTACAGTCTACAAAAACAAGAGCACGGCAGTCTGAGGCTAACCCCCCGGCGGCTGGAGAGGTTACCTATGAGGATGTTCTACGTATAGTCGGAAGTTGGTCGCTTACACGGCGCATGGACCTGGCGCGGGACATTCTTAGTATGCCAACCGATCAAGCCGAGGTAGAAGAGCGAAGGCGGGATGCTCTGGCTAAACTACGGGGTTTTCTCAAGACTGATGAGCCTCCACCATCGGACGAGCAAGTGAAACAATGGCTGGATGAGCGGCGCACGGAGAAATACGGTTAGTGCGCGCTCTGCTCGATACGAATGTGGTTCTCGATTACGTGCTGGAGCGCAGTCACTTTTACACGGGCGCTAAAGATATCTTGGAGGCGGTCAGCGGAGGAGCTATAACAGGCTTTGTTACTGCCTCTAGTATAACTGATATATTCTATTTAGCACGCAAAACCTTTGGCGCTGAAAAGGCGCTTGAGGCGGTTCATCTTTGCCTGGATGCATTTGAAATCTGCACAGTTGATCGTCATGCGCGAAGAGCATAGAGCATCAATATAGAAATACTCAGAGGGTACATAATAAATATGGGTACGACGAGCAGTGTGAATTGTCATCCTGAACGAAGTCAAGAATCACACACCCTCCTAGACTTCCGACAACTACGAGTAGTCACAGCAAAATGAGTAGAGATAAAGGAAAACTTAAGATTAGTCTCCTTGAGAATGGTGTACATTCCCTCCGGCGGGGCATCGAGGCGTACCAGCAATACAAAGAAGCTGGGATCAGGCGCCGTGACCCTATGCTCCTCAAGGATGCGGTGATGTTCCTGCACCACGGAATTGAGTTGCTGCTAAAGGAAATGTTGGCCCGTGAGAACGCCTTCCTCATTTTCGAGGAGCTACGAGGTGTGGCAAAGAAGCAGAAGCAAGCAGATGATCTCGGGATTGGGATATTCTTCCTAACCAATCCTCCTAGAACGGTCACCTATTCCGAGGCTATTGATCGTGTTACTGCATTCCTTAGGCCAAATGGCCTCGATGACGAGTTATGTGCAAAGCTGAGTAAACTTAGCGATATCCGCAATCAATTTGAGCATTACGAGGTAGAGGCAGATCGTGAGCAGGTTGTAAAGTTGCTCGCTGATTTGGTTGATTCGATGTCCAGCTTCTTCGAAAAGAACATAAGAGGATTCAGAAAGTCTTGGGATCACGGCTTAGCAAACACGGTTATGGGGATGCGGCAGGAGGCACACCGCGGATCAACGCTTCAGCTTGATGTCTACAACCTTGTTCAGCGTTTCAAAGGGCAAAAGGTTCCAGGTAAGCTACTCAATATTTCTGGAGAGACAGAGTTGCCGACGTTTAATGAGTTCAAGCAAGACGTCAGGCCGGACCCTTCAGTTTCCCTGGAAGTTGATATTCTCGCAAGAGGAACTGATAATGGGGGCCATGACGTGTCATGGTTCATAGAAGTCAAAGGCAACGCTGATGAGAGGTTACTAGATGTACTTTCCCAAGTTGCATCTTACGCGCACGTTTCAAAGGCTGCGGTCTGGTTGGTAGTTTTGTCTAATCTTACCCCCAAGCTGCGTCAGCAGGCGAATGATTTGGGCATTCTGCTGACTGGGCGCGAAGAGTTCGAGGAACTAACACAGTTTCTTCAAACATCCACTCACCCTTCTATTGGGTAGTAGACAAACCCGAGCACACCTGGGCCTGTGTCGGTGGAGATTACCGGCCCAGCAGGATCAGGATCCCAGCGATTAGCGCCAGCACGGCCAGCACGGTGCCGCTACCAGCGAAGGCCAGTGCAGGTACGAGCGCCAATAGTCCACTTAGTATCAGCCAGATGCCGAGTAAAAGCATACCCAGGCTTTTGGTTATCACAAGTCTTGCCATAGTAGCCTCCTTCCCAGTCGGGGATTACGAATTATCCGGCAACGGATAATAGACAAAACCTAGCACGCCGGGGCCTGTGTGGGTGGAGATTACAGGACCGAGGTCGCTGGTGAACTCTTCTTTTACGTTCATCTTCTCGCGTACCATTCCGGCCAGCGTTTTGGCATCTTCGGCTGCCTGGGCGTGGCCTACAGCTACCTGGCACGGCCTGCCCTTCACTGCATCAGCCGCAATCTCTACCAAACGCTCCATAGCCTTGCGCCGAGATCGGACCCTCTCAAGAGGCTCGACGCGCCCGCCTTTTATCTGCAAGATCGGCTTGATGTTGAGCAGTCCGCCCAGTAGGGCTTGCGCCCCACCAATGCGGCCTCCTCGCTGTAGATACTCCAATGTATCAACCAGGAGTATCAACTGTATCCTGCCCTTCATATCCTCGGCCACCTTCACGGCTTCGTCGTGGCTTTTGCCTTGCTCGGCAGCACGCGCTGCGTTGAGCACCATCAGACCGTAGCCCATGTAGACCTGTTGGCTGTCGATGACCGTTATCTTCTTGCCGCTGTCTGCCGAAAGACGGTCGGCTGCCTGCTGTGCCGAGCTATAGGTGCCGCTCGGTACGGTAGACGAGAGGTGTATCGACACTATGCTATCTACGTTAGGGTCAGCCAGGAGCTTCTTGTAGGCCTCCTCGAAGTCGGCTACAGAGGGCTGGGAAGTAGTGGGGAGGGTCTTGGCTGCTTTGAGCCTCTCGAAGAACTGGTCTTGCGTGAGGTCTATGCCGTCACGGAACGACTCGGTGCCGAATATAACCTGGAGCGGCACGACTGCTATATCGTACTGCTTCACCAGGTCGGTTGGCATACCGGCGACACTATCTGTTACAAATGCTATTCTTCCCATGATGCCCCTCCTATGTGTGAAAAGTGACTGTGTGAACTAGCCCCCGGCGAACAACAGCGCGAGGGCGATTGCCGCCAACCCGCAAAGGGCAAGCAGTATACCAAACGTCCGCAAGGCGACCGACAGCCCAACTGCTCTGCCGTGCCGCGTGTGTGCCTTCGTGCCCGCTGCCAGTCTGCCTTCCGGTATAGGCAGCCGGATGACGTGTCGATACCACCATGCCCGCGAGCAGTAACTGTATTCTCCTATCTCGCTCGCACGTATGATGCGCGATGCGGTGGTCGGTAGTCGTTTTGGCATTGCAATAGAGGGCGGCAGGATCGCTAGCCGCCGATTGGGGCGAGGTCAGGGTCTTCGATGTCGCCTTCGGCCTGGGTTGGCAAGGATAGTCTGATGCCCGCATTGGCGAGGGCGGTGGTCAATTGGCGCTGCTGGATGGCGAAGGTAACGTCGCCCCTTGTGCGTTCGAGTACGCCCCGTACCATGTCTGTTGTGCGGCGCAGGCCATCGGTGATGGCATCGGGGAAGTCAACGGTGACGAGGAGCGAATAAATATCTTCCATGATGCCGAGAACTTGCTCGCAACGCTCTACTTCGCCGTGACGCACACGGTCAAGAACGTAGCGCCTCATCTCGCCAGCCGCTTCGCCCAGGCCGTTCAAGTAGGCGGCAGGCTCGACGCCGATATCACTTGCCGATGGGACCCTTTCTCCCGATATTACCGCGTAAACGATATTGGCTTCGGCGTACTCTTTCTGGGCGTCCTGCACGTAGCCTGCCCAGTAGATCCCCGGGTATGACTGGAGTAGCTCTGTGCGGGTCACGGCGACAAGCTCGCCTGCCGCGCCCAAAAGACGCTTGGCTTCATCCATCTCCCCACGGTGTGAGGCGCGTATCGAATGGGCGCAGTTGCGTATAGTGGGCCGGCTGTTGGCAAGGGCAAGCTCTCGCGCCCGGTTCTTGGCCTCTAGCGCCTGGACTAGCTCTTCGCCTATTTGTTGTATTGCGTTTTGTTCCAAGTTTTTCCTCGCTGGGGTTAGGGATTAGGGGTTGGAATGTTATATCTATGCTACTAATCCCCAATCCCTAATCCCTAACCCCTAATTAGTCGATATTCCCCCAGGCCCGTAGGATGGCCCAGGTCCAGGCCCACGGACGGCGGTTTCCCATCGGATTTGCACTACT
>JBBRVL010000339.1:0-4694 GCA_038246925.1 Chloroflexia bacterium | reverse complement strand
TCGCCCGTGACGCAGCACGTATTCGACCTGACCGCTGCTGAAGTTGCGCTGTTTGCAGCGTAGACGCGCGTGTCCGCTGAGGACGGAATTCTGTATAGTTCTTTCACGATGGTCTACCCCGTTGTCACGTTGTGTGCCTGTGACATCTGCGCTGGGCGCGCCGGACGTCACGCTCGAGA
The DNA here is from genome assembly GCA_038246925.1 of Chloroflexia bacterium. Taxonomy (GTDB): domain Bacteria; phylum Chloroflexota; class Chloroflexia; order QHBQ01; family JADMIH01; genus JADMIH01. The sequence continues at coordinate 4,515 of JBBRVL010000339.1, read as the reverse complement.
AATGGGGGAAAGCTGTATTCATCACTTGGCTCCTCTCGTACTATTTGCTACCATCTGCGTGTACTTGACCATAAGTTTTCTTCAGCCTTGTTATAGCCTGCACAATAGTAATAGAGGGGTTCTTGCTAAACCGGAAGGCTTGGGCCTACTTCCTCGATATTCAGCCTCTCGCCCTGACCACCGTATCAATTATGGCGTACTTCTACCTGAGTGCTGCTTGCGCCCGCAAGATATGCAGGCGATTATCTCAAGTTTTCCTTCGGCGCTTCCGCTCTGGTCCAAACCTTTCTACTTCTTAGGCGGAAGGGTGCAACACCTTTCGATCACTGAGTTGACCCCTTAAATGCCAGCATGATATATTGGGGTCCAGCCTCGTCCTATTGCAGATGGGGCCAGTGCTCTTTATGTCTGCCAACTACTCTGTAGATTAGTTCGGTAGAGTATAATACCTGGTTATAGGAAGAAGTACATGATCGGATCCCCTACGCCAATGTACACAAGCAAGATAATCAAGGCCGGCGCATTGCTGGCCGATACCAGGATGCTGCTCGAGCATTGGGACCTGGAAGTAGACGTTGCGGCCAATCTCCAGCTTATGCTGCGGGAGAACCTGTTCGGCAAAGCCTCTCGCTCTCGTATAGAGGATATACTCGCTATTTTTCGGCAGCGCTACCTTACAGATCCTGCTGTGCTGCGCTCCCTCACTACCCTCGTGAAAGCAGGTTGGTCTGCCCGCAATCTCGACCCTATCCTCTACTATCTCTCCCTTCAGTCGGACGCGCTGTTGCACGACGCGGTCACTCAGGTGTTGGTGCCGATGCTGAATCGCGGCAGGCAGGTTGTAACCGTTGAGGACATATTGGCCTGGATCCGCGAACAGGTGGACGCAGGACGTATGCAATCGGTATGGTCGGAAAACACAATCCTGCGTGCTGGACGGGAAACAATGGCAACGCTGCGTGATTTCGGCGTGTTACAGGGCAAAGTCAACAAGCAAATCGCGCCTTTCTACTTGCCAGTTGAGTCTTTTGCCCTTGTCGCTTTCTTGCTTGGCCGAAACGGGTCTACCGGCGAGCGCCTTATCAATGACCCTGAGTGGCAGGTCTTCTTTTTGCCGCCTGCTGCTGTCGAGCGGTTTTTCTTAGAGGCCCACCAGGAGCGTTTGCTCGACTATCGCTCCGCCGGGCGTGTTGTGCGCGTGGAATTCTTTTCAACCACTTTCGAGGAGTACACACATGCTCTCGCTAAGAGATCGTATTGATTTGCTTGAGACGCACCTCAAAGCAAACCCGCCGCAAATAAGCAGTTACGCAGATTTGCCCTTCGCTATCCTGCGATACGACCCCTGGGACGAGTGGACAGTACGCCGCGAGGCTAAACTGCTGGCTACTCGCCTGGCAGACGCCGGTAAGACTGTCCATACTATCTCGCTCGCCGACCTTCTCTGGGAGGCCGTGGATGAGACCGAAGGGATGGAGGCGCTGGTAAGGTGGGAGCATGACAACGGTTTTCGCTCGGCTGAGGAGCAGATCACAGCTTATCTAAGCGATCCCGATTGGTTCCCCCTGCCCGACGCGGTTGTACAGCGGCTTGCCTCCCTCAACCCCAATCGCGATGTGGTATTTCTGGTGCGAGCGGCTGCCATGGCCCCTGGCATCTATCACATGTCCAAGCTGCTGGATGAGCTACAGGGCCGCACCAGGGTGCCCATCATCCTCTTTTATCCAGGCACGGTCAGCGAAGCGGCTGCCGGCATGAACGTTACGACTACCGAGATGCGCTTTATGGGCCTCGAGGATCGCCAGGCTCTCGGCAACTACAGGGTAAAGATTTATGGATAGCACCACCCGCTCACGTCTTCACGATCTAACACTGCAAGCGCGCGCTCTGCTCACTATCGAAGCGAGTGAACAGCTTGAAGGTGTATACGGCATGGGCCGCGACGGCTCGCTCGGCACGGGAAAGAGCCTGCCTGCCATACAGACGCTGCCCGAGGCTCGCCGCACCCACGAGCGGCTACTGAAGTACCTCTCGGACGAGCGCGCCGCAGGCCTCAAACAGGATGACGCCCGCAATAAGCTCCTGAAGGAAGTGGCCTTTACCTGGCTGAACAGGCTGGTGGCCTTCAAGATGATGGAGGCGCGCAGGCTCATGCGCGCCTGAGAACCTGGAAGTAACCATCCATCTGTTTGAAGAGTTGGGCGACGTGCTCGAACTGATGGGGCAGCACGATGAAGCCAGAGTAGCCTATAGCCGGGCTCTGCCTCTGCTGCCTGATGTGGATGAAGGGATATCGCGGTCTAGATTGTACCAAAAGGTAGGCGTCACGCTTCTGTCGCAGAGTAAGTACGAGGAAGCGCTAGAAACGTACCGACGGGCGGAAGCTCTGTTAACCTGGAGTGGGGACGACCGTAGGGACGACCATGTGATAGCCGATAAAGAGCGCTGGCAAGTATGGATAGATGTTCAGCTTGGGCTTGGAGGTCTCTACTACAGCCAGGGCGACGCAGATTCGATCGCTAAGGTGATAGAGTGTCTGGGTGCGGTTGTCGAAAAGTACGGGACCGCGCTCCAGCAGAGCCGTTTCTTTCAGTTAGGTAGCATGATGGCATTCAGACGCGACCGTTATGTATTGTCGGATGAGATAGTGGCGTGGGAACGCCGCCATTTAGCAGTGGCACAAGCTAGCGGCGATCCGTACCTGATTTCCGATGCTCACTTCCGACTAGGCTTTACGTTGCTGTGGCATGGTGACTTGGACGATGCGCAGGTACAGCTGCAAACGTCCCTCAAGCAGGCAGAGGAGATTGGAAGCCAGGAACGGATGGTTTCCAGCCTGACTTATCTTGCTACCACGCACAGGATGAGTGGGCAAGTGAGCGAGGTGCCCATATACGCCTCACGTGCGCTCGATCTGGCAACCCGTCTTCACCACTCCGGATACGTTGGTGCGGCTCTCGGCAACCTGGCGTGGTTAGCCTGGCGCGGCGGCGACCCCTATGAGGCCATCGAGCACGGGCTATGCGCGTTGGAAGCCTGGGAAAAGGGCAACCATCCCTTCAGGTGGCTGGCAGTCTTCCCGCTGGTCGCCGCTTTGCTCGCGCAGGACCGGGTGGAAGAAGCAGTGGAGCACTCCAAGATTCTGTACAGCCCTATGCAGCAACAGCTACCCGCTCACCTGTTAGCAGCCGCGGAAAGCGCCGTCCAGAGTTGGGACCGAGGCGATCAAGCTTCAGCCCTTCCGCATCTGGTCCGGCTCATTGAGACAGCACACGCAACAGGTCACATCTAAACAGGCGCCTTTAGATCCCGCGCCTTCAGCCTCCCACTAAATCTGGCTCCAAGTCATCCAGCCATCGCTTACCGTGCAAGCGCATTATGCGCGTCTTGTTCGTGCAACCTGCTTTTCTCACCTGCGGGCTGCAAGCAACGGCTAGCGGCTGACGGCGTAAGCAACGCTTTGGCAACGCCTCTTCTGATAGTCTGATCTCGTGCTTGCAGGGACAGTTACACTCTGCAAGCCAGCGTGAGGCGGAATCCTCGCGTTCCGCATGAACACAAGAGTATCAACAAAACAGGAGGATATGGAAATGAAAAAACTGACTACGGCAGTTGCCGTTCTCGCGGTCGTGGCCGCTCAATTCGCGCTGGGTTCTGGCCCGGCTGCCTTGGCATCCGCAGCGGCGGCGGCGGCAGCGCAGGATACCGTTATCATCGTGGAAATGCATCTCACAGGTGAGACGACGGCAGAGGGAACCTTCACTGCCACAGGCGCGCTTAATGACTCAGGCAGTGCCACTGAGACCTTCACCATCAATCCACCCAAAGTTGCGGGCACAAAGATACTGGTGGGCAAACACGGTAACATCACACTCAGCTTCGAGGGAGATTTGGCTCCGGTAGCTGGTACCCCGAACATCAGAGTACAGGGGCATTGGGAGATCACCTCCGGCGACGGCGCGTATGCGAACATCTCCGGACAAGGCGCCGTTGATACGATGTTGAATACGCAGACTGGTGTGCTCCACGCTGAGTATGTCGGCTCGGTCCAGGGCGGCGCTCAGGTCGCGGGTATGCCCAGGACAGGCGGCTCGGACGCGTCAGTCCTGGGTCAGTTACTGCTTGCATGCATGCTCGCCATGGCAAGCGGCATAACCCTTCGTGCTACGGGCAGACGCTCACGCTCTCTGTAGCCTCTCTAGCAAACGCTAGGCTGCTTTGCGAGGCAGTATCAACGTCTCTCTGTGCAGGAGCTTCCGCACAGAGAGACTGAAGGGGGCTTGGTGTGACTGACTACAGCGGCGATTTGCATGACGTGGAAGTTCCACCAGACCGCCATTCTTATGGCTTTGCCCTGCGCCTATGGTCCGAAGAGGCTGGCACATTGCATACAGCGTGGCGAGGCAGGGTGCAAAGCCTCTCGACGGGCGAGGTCTACTACTTCAGAGACTGGCAGGATCTTACAGCAGTAATCAGGAGGATGCTACCTTCTCTGGAGGAATCGGGTGGGCAGGG
>JBBRVL010000338.1:0-4697 GCA_038246925.1 Chloroflexia bacterium | reverse complement strand
TTCTTAGCCGTAGATAGCGACCCCGCCGAGCCGGACGGCATCACCGCCGCATCGACGCAGGGCACCTGGGTCCGAGACCACCTGGCAGCATCGACTTCGCCCTGGAAGCTGGTCTACATGCACCACCCACCTTATTCCTCCGGACCGCACGGGCAGACCCCGGCGTTGCAGTGGCCCTACCGGCAATGGGGCGCGAGTGCGGTGCTGACCGGGCACGACCATACTTATGAGCGCATCATCAGGGATAACTTCCCCTACTTCGTCAACGGCCTGGGCGGACGGGATATACACAACTTCGGCACGCCTATTGAGGGCAGCGTAGTGCGCTACAACGGCGACTATGGGGCGATACTGGCAGATGCCACCTCCGCGCGTATCACCTTCCAGTTTTGGTCGCGTGGTGGCAACCTCATAGACACTTATTCGATAGATGCACCTGTGCCAATAGAGACGCCAACCCCTAGTGCAAGCCCTACGATAGTTATCTCTACTTCCACTTCTACTTCTACCTCTACATTCGCATCTGCTACAGCTACAGCCACAACCACACCAATTTCAGCCACTCAAACTCCTACTTCCTCCCCACTTACGCCCATTGCCTCGCCAACAGGAACGCCTTCGGCCACATCAACGTCTGGTTGCGTGCCGGGCTGGAGCATAGTTCCGAGTCCTAACCCTGGCACGCTTCAAAGCTACCTGCTGGCTGTGTCTGCTATCGCTTCAAATGATGCTTGGGCTGTCGGCTACAAATACAGTGCCGAGTTCCGAAATCAGACACTAATAGAACACTGGGACGGGCGTCAATGGAATGCCATCCCAAGCCCCAACCTCGCGTCCGGTGAAGATATCCTCAACAGCGTGTCGGCGCGAGCTGCTGATGACTTATGGGCTGTAGGATATTCTCGCAACGGTAATATAGCTCAAACGTTAATAGAGCACTGGGACGGGGCGAATTGGAGCATTGTGCCTAGCCCCAGCGGATCGAGTTATAACGTTCTCAACGGGGTCTCTGCCATCGCCTGGGACGACGTTTGGGCTGTGGGGTGGTATTCCGGCACAGGTGGCGTCAATCAGACACTTATTGAACACTGGGATGGAGCGGAGTGGAGCATAGTCGTTAGTCCAAATACTAGCCTCACTACTCATTATCTTCAAAGTGTTTCCACTCTATCAGCCAACGATGCCTGGGCGGTTGGATACTACTCCAGTGCAGGCAGCTCACAACATCGAACACTGACTTTGCACTGGGACGGCAGCCAGTGGAGCATTGTCGCCAGCCCCAATGGTGGAGGATACGATAATGAATTGATGAGCGTTTCAGCACGAGCGCCAAACGATGTGTGGGCTGTCGGTTACTACTTTAATGGGGGTACCTCGGTAGACTCTCTGGCACAGCACTGGAATGGCGTAAGTTGGAGCATTATTCCAAGTCCCAATCCCAGAGCCGGATCACTAACCAGCTACTTCCAGGGGGTCTATGCGCTTGCTGAGGATGATGCCTGGGCGGTCGGCTACTACTTGACGGTGGATAACACTATTCGAACTTTGGCAGAACATTGGGACGGCAGCCGGTGGAGCATTGTTGCCAGCCCGAATATAGGGTATGGAACTAGCCTTAGGGCAATAGCAGGAGTTTCAGCCGATGACCTGTGGGCTATAGGTGGCTATTCCGAAGGCGCAACCGGCCCGCAGACGCTGACAGTACATTGGGGCGGCTACTGTGGAATTCCTACGCCTACACCATGTACCATAGAATTCTATGATGTCTGGCCCACCGACACTTTCTATCCACATGTGCGGTGCCTCGCGTGCCGAGGCATAATCTCAGGATACGCAGGCGGCACATTCCGTCCCTACAACCCAGTTACACGTGGACAGTTGGCGAAGATGGTCTCTAACGCTGCCGGTTTCTCTGAGCCTGTGAGCGGGCAGACGTTCCAGGATGTGCCCTCCAACAACACCTTCTACGCATGGATACAACGACTCACTACGCGTGGGTATATGACAGGCTACGTTTGCGGCGGACCTGGCGAACCTTGTGTGAACAATAAACCATACTTCCGCCCATTCCCTAATGCTACACGCGGACAGACGGCAAAGATTGTGGCTAACGCAGCCGAGTTCACAGAGCCTCCTAGTGGACAGACGTTCGAGGACGTACCTCCTACTCACACCTTCTACCAGTTCATCCAGCGTCTTGCTACCCGTAACGTGATGGGCGGCTACCCCTGTGGCGGACCAAACGAGCCATGCACATCAGGCAAGCCTTACTTCAGGCCCGGCAACGACGTCACCAGGGGACAGAGCGCCAAGATCGTAGCAAACACCTTCTTCCCTGACTGCCAGACACCCTGACCGCAACCCGCCACAAAGAAGGGCATCAACTCCAACTCATCACTCATTGCTTCTCAAGCCCGGATGTTGTAAGATGGGCTGCATTCTGTGCGCCCGAAACTCAATAGGCCATGCCGCGTATATAGTCACGGTATGCTCACCATTCGTAATTGCCGGAGGTAAAACCGCATGGTAGGTTCTGGAAGGATTATCGGACTGGTCCTTATTGGCCTGGCTGTGGTCATGCTGGCCGGGGCCGGTATATGGATATTCGGCGCATCTAACCAATCAGAGGGCGGATTGAACAGCGGCGGCGCGGCCCTCACGATGGGCTGTGCTCTTCTTATAGCAGCCATTGTCGCGGGCTTCGGCGTATGGTTCCTCATGCAAGGCAAAACCGAAGCGACCCAGTTCGTTGAGGTCGAAAAGCAGAAGCGCATCCTCAACATGGTGCAAACCCAGGGCACGGTCCAAATATCGAGCCTTTCCCTCGACATGAACATGCCTCTCGACCAGGTGAGAGCCGCTATCTACGACCTCGTTGGCAAGGGCCTCTTCACAGGCTATGTCGATTGGAAAGGCGGCAAGCTAGTATCGAAGGATGCAGCCTCCCTCAACCAGTCGGTCGCAACAGGCAAGTGCCCCAACTGCGGCGCGCCCCAGACTATAGGCGGCAAGGGCGTAGTCCGCTGCGACTTTTGCGGGGCCGAAATCTTCTTGCCTCAATCCTAATCCAGTGACCAGTGACCAGTGACCAGTGACCAGTGACCAATAATCCGAAATATAAAGAGAGTTACGCTCAAATGCCCAGGTTCCTCGCCTCACTCAAAATCCAAAATCCAAAATCCAAAATCCAAAATTACTTTTGGCTGTTGGTTATCTTGCCCTTATTGGGCGCAGTGCTGCTTGCCCCTGCAAGCGCGTTTGCTCAGACAAACCGCTTCCATATGGACGAGTATAACGCTGACATCACCATCAACCAGGACGGCTCGATGGACGTGACAGAGACGCTTGTCTATGTATACGACCAGGGTTCGTTTCGGCGAGGCCTTCGTGAGATACCTCTTGATCGCGTGGACAGCATCATCAACGTGCGCGTTGAGGAAGTCAGCAATGGTGTAACAGAAGCTTATCGTGAGACCTCTTTCAACGCGGACGATGATGCCGACTCAGGAGTGCCGGGCACGTTTGGCACGCAGAGAGAAGGCGACCTTCTAAGGATACGCTGGGTATATGATCGCACATCTAACGACACCAGGACATTTTTACTCAGTTACCACGTAAATGGCGGCATACGCGTATATAGTGACCGCGACGAGTTTGACTGGTTCGCTATTCCCCAGAATTGGAGCGGTCAAATCTACTCCAGCCGGGTACGAGTGACGTTCCCATCAGGGGTTGATGCCAATAATCTCCGCCAACTGGCATCTGTGCCCGAGTCGGCGGAAGTAAGCAAGAGCGGCAACACCGTCACATGGAGCGCAAACAACGTCGACAACGGCTTTGAGGTCGGCGCACAGATACCGAAAGGCTTACTGCAAGCCTCAGTTCCCGCATGGCAGAGCGCCGTCGATGCCGAGGAAAAGAGCCGGGAAGAGTTCAACCGCATCAAGCCGCTCATAGATTTCGGCCTGCTCGTTGCCTCCCTACTCATCCTGGTCCTCGGTATTCTCTGGAATATGCGTCGCTGGTACAAATCAGGACGGGACAAGCAGATCAAGCTCCTCAGCGACTACATCACCGAGCCGCCTAGCGACCTGCCTCCCGGCCTGGTCGGCACCCTCCTCGACGAATCGGCGGACGTGCGCGACGTGATCGCCACGGTGGTCGACATGGGCCGCAAGGGCAACCTCACCATCCGCGAGGCCGAGCAGGGCGGTCTCTTCTCAAGCAAAGATTTCGAGTACACGCAGACAGGCAATAAGGCGCAATACCAGTTTGAAGAGATGGTGATGAACTCCTTCTTCAAGCATGGCAACCCGGTCAACCTGTCTGACCTGAAGAACACCTTTTACAGTGACCTGCCCCCGATATACAGCCAGATGTACCAGAGCCTTGTCGGCCTAAAGTATTTCCCCGAAAACCCGCAGGCGGTGCGAACACGCAACCGCGCACTTGCCATCTTGTTCATTTTCCTGGGTGGCGCGACGGTCTTCATCGGCTTTACCTTCGGCGAGGGGTTCACGCCATTCCTAGCCGTCCCAGGCGTCGCGCTTGGCATCGTCGGCTTATTTACATTTGGACTGTCGGGAGTTATGCCGCGCAAGACCGATATGGGGTCCGAGGAAGCTGAGAAATGGCGCGCCTTCAGCCGCTACCTCCAGCAGATGCAGAAATATACAGACGTGCAAGCAGCCGCTAAT
>JBBRVL010000337.1:0-4750 GCA_038246925.1 Chloroflexia bacterium | reverse complement strand
TTTTGATTCAATTCCCTGTTGTTTTCCCTTTCCCAATCGGGGGTTTTCGGGGCCGCCCCCGTGCTCCCCCCCTTACATCTCACCCACATACTTCGGGCCACCCGCCCGGGCCCCCCCCCGGGGCCCGCCCCTACAGACCTTCCATACAGGTTGCTACCGTCTTGACACTGTAAAGGGGTGGTGCTATACTCGGCGATATAAGCTAACAACTGAATATGAGTAAAAGCAGAGGTCGCCCAAAGCACGGAAGCAAGGGCGGCAATGGGGGAAGCCGGTAGAGTCCGGCGCTGTCCCGCAACTGTAATCGGATTTTGGATTTTGGATTTTGGATTTTGGAGTGTATAGGTAAGACTCCGAAATCTAAAATCTGAAATCTAGAATAGAGAGCCAGGATACCCACCTCTGTTGAAACTCCCAACACCTTCGCGAGAAAGGGGGTAGGAGCGGTGACACACTCAGGACCGTAGATGTATAAGCATCTAGCAAAGAAGAGTCATCGAGGTAGTACGTAGATAGTCTACGTTTTCCCAGGCCCTTGTCGCAGTGACAAGGGTTTTTTGTTAGGTAATGCTCTATCACACATGGAGGAGGAAGCAAGATGCAGGTAAGCACACAGAAGTTTATGAGGTCAACTATGGCCCTGCTCGCGGGGCTGCTGGCCCTCACAAGCATAGCAAGCGTGGCCCACGCGGATGCCCGCTCTGAAGAAGCCGCAACGAGGGCTATGGTCTGGGCCCTCGGGCAGCAGCAAGCCGACGGCTCGTTCCCCGGCTTCGGCGCAGGCTCCACCGTGGACGCGTTGCTTGCCATCGCGGCAATGGGCCACGACCCCGGCAGGTACAATAAGGGCGGCAAGAACCCCGTCCAGTTCCTCGAAAGCAAAGCCGCCGAGCTTGCCAAGACCCCAGGGGGCGCGGGCAAGCTGCTGCTGGGTGTAGCGAGCATCGCCAGAGATGGCAGGGAGTTCGGCGGCATGAACCTGGAAGACGCCATCAACGCTGGGTATGACCCGAGCACCGGGCAATACGGCAAAGATGTGATCGGCCACGCGTTCGTCATACTCGGCCTCAAGGCGGCTGGCTGGCAGGTGCAGCCCAGGGCGCTCGACTTTCTCGACAGCACACAAACCGCGAGCGGTGGCTGGTCCTTCTCCGGCGACAAGAAGGAGGGTGCAGCCGACACGAACAGCACGGCGGTAGCGCTGCAAGCATACGTCGCCCTGGGCGCACAGGATCACGCTCACCAGCAGATTATACGCTCAGGCTGGGCATACCTGATGTCGCAGCAGAACCCGGACGGTGGCTTCCCCTACCAGCAGGGCGGCGAGTTCGGCAGCAACAGCGATGTGAACTCCACCGCCTACGTAATCCAGGCGCTGATCGCTCTCGGCGCCACCGAGGAGATCAAGAAGCCTGTGGAATGGATGCTCTCGATGCAGAAGCCCAATAGCGCGTTCCGCTGGATGGCAACCGAGACCGACGACAACCCGGGGGCGACCTACCAGGCCATCCCCGTTCTACTGGGCCGCGCCCTGACAGCCCCAGCCCTCTGGATGCAGCCGGGTGGTATGCCGCGCTCCGGTCAGAGCGACCCCAGGCCTGTAGCCGCACTTGCTGCGTTTATGGCGATGGCGCTGGGCACCGGCCTGATGCTGCGCCGCAGGGCATCTACACGCTAATATCGCCCGTAGTTCGCTCTAGAAAGCAGGTAAAAAGCATGGAAAAGGCAAGGCGCATCCGTACAACAGTGGCGATAGTGGCGATGCTGGGGGTGCTCCTTGCCCTATTCCCTCTCGTGCCTGGCGGCAGCGTGGCCGCCCAGTCAGGCGAGAAGCGCGCCGGGCTTGTGCTGCAATTCGCCGACGGCAGCACGAAGACTTATTGTGTGGCCTTCGCTGAGGAGAGTATTAGCGGTCTTGACTTGCTACTGAAGACCGGGCTTGACGTCAGAGTGGAGTCTTTTGGCGGGGCGGGGGCGCTGATATGCAAGATCGGGCCTGACGGCTGCGACTTCCCTGAGGAGCCGTGTGTCTGCCAGTCGTATGGGCCTGGTGGTGTCTACTGGAGCTACCACCACCTGAAAGAAGGACGGTGGGTGGCCTCTGGAGTAAGTGTGAGCAAATATGTATTGCGCGACGGCGACGTGGACGGACTGGCGTGGAGCGCGGGCAAGCCGCCTCCTCTTTTCGCGTTCAGCCAGGTATGTAGCGCCGCGCAGGTGGAACCGTCCACGGAAGCGCAACCGACAGCCACGAGGCGACCCCCAAGCCCGGCGCCGACCAGGCCGCCTCCTACGTTCACACCCCGGTCGCCTCGACCTGAGGCTACCCGCGAGCCTACTCTACCGCCTTCTATCTCTCGACCGTCTACGACTGCTACCCCGAAGAGCAGCATTAGGGCAACAAGCACGGCACAGCGTACGCCGGTATTCGCTACAGCTACTTCCACAGTACGATTTGCTACCGCGACCATTATGCCTACCTCGACGCCATCTCCTACGGATAGTCCCACGCTTGGGCCGACTGAAACAGTGACTTCTCAGCCTACTACTCCCATTCCGGCTTCTACTGATACTGCCGTTCCTACGAGGGCTGCTGTCACGGCAACACCTGTTCTGGCGGTAATTGACGCTCGCAGTGATACAGGCGAAGGAACAGCACGCAACATCGCTCTGAGTATAGGCGTCGTCACGCTTGCTGGGCTGGTAGGGTGGGGTATTTGGAGAGGCAGGCGCAAGCGAGGCTCGAATGTGGGCTAACAACTCGCATGAGTTCCATATAGGCGCGTGGCTCGCGTGGTTGGCGGCGGCCATGCTCGCGGCGCTCTTGACGCGCAATCCATTCTATATGGCGGTGGTATTGCTGGCTGCAGGCGCGGTCTACGCGCAATTGGGGAGAGTGGCGCGGAGCAAGGGGAGTGGGACGGGGCCGGGCGCATCATGGCTGGGGGGGACGGATCGAGGGTTCGCTACGCTGCTGAAGGCAATCGCGGGGCTGGTGATACTCGTGGCGCTGCTCAAAGGCTTGAGCATACATGACGGCGCTACCGTGCTGTTTACACTGCCGCGTGAGTGGCCGGCAATCGGCGGGCCTATAACGCTGGAGGGGATGGTGTTTGCGGCGTTGGACGCTTTGTCGCTGCTGGTGGTGTTCGCGGCGGTGGGGGCGTTCACGGCGGGGGCGGACTACTATGGACTGCTCAGGTCGGTGCCTGCCTTCATGCACCAGGTAGGTCTGGTTACGTCTATAGCAATCACGTTCGTGCCGCAGACGGTGACGCGCTTTGTCGAGATCAGGGAGGCGCAGGCGCTGAGGGGGCACAGGCTGAGGCGGGCCTCGGACCTAGTGCCGCTGGTGATACCATTGCTGGCGGGCGGGATGGAGAGGTCGGTGAACCTGGCCGAGGCGATGGAGGCGCGGGGTTTCAGCAGGGCGTCAGCGAGTGGGCGGGGGCTGCCGCCATTACTCGTACAGGTGGGTCTTGCCGGGGGCCTCGGGTTGATCCTGGCAGGGGGCGCTTTGTTGGTCTTTTTATTTCGCTCACCATGGGTCGGTTGGTTGTGTATAGCGGGGGGCGCTGCGCTGGTAGCCCTTACGTTGTGGAGAGTGGGCCGGGGAGTAAGACGGACTCGGTACAGAAGGAGCAAATGGTACGAGAGAGATACGGTCCTGGCTGTGGTGTCGATAGCGGTAGCGCTCATTCTGCTAACATTCAAACTGCTGTCGCCCGGCGCACTCATATACAACCCGCTTGCCCGACTGCGTATGTATATGCCAGGTTTTGACCCTGTGATCGCGGTAAGTTTGTTGGCGCTGGCCTTGCCGGTGCTGCTCATGAAGAAGAGACAGGCGGCTGCGGCTTCTCCTGTAATTTCATCCCCTACCATAGGGCAAGGATAGCTATGGAACCGCGAGCGCACCCCGCCATAATCAGCATTGAGAACGTAACCTACACCTATCCGGGTACGTCACAGCCGGCACTGAAGGACTTTTCACTCCATGTCGAGGAGGGAGAGTTCCTGCTGGTGGTAGGAGCGTCGGGCGCGGGGAAATCGACCATGCTGAGGCTGGTGAACGGGTTAGTGCCTCACTTCTATGGTGGCGAGTTGTCGGGGGGTGTGCAGGTGGCGGGGCGCGACCCGGTCGAGGTCGGACCGGGCGAAATGAGTGACACGGCGGGCATGGTCTTCCAGGACCCGGAGGCGCAGTTCGTGGCGGAGGTTGTGGAGGACGAGATGGCCTTTGCGATGGAGAACGCCGGGCTGCCACTGAATGTGATGAGGAGGCGCGTGGAGGAGGCGCTGCATGCTCTTGGGATCGAGCATTTGAGGGGCCGAAGGGTGAACACGCTATCGGGCGGCGAGAAGCAACGGGTGGCTATCGCGTCGGTGCTAACCTTGCAGCCCCAGGTGCTTGTGCTGGACGAGCCGACTTCGCAACTCGACCCGCAATCGGCGGAGGAAGTGCTAGACGCGCTCGTGAAGCTAAACAAAGACCTCGGATTGACCGTGATACTGTCCGAGCACAGGCTGGAGCGGGTGGTGCAGCACGCCGACCGAATAGTGTATATGGAACAGGGCCGTCCGGCGGTAATAGGTGAGCCGCGAGAAGTGCTTGCGACGATACCGCTTGCCCCTCCCCTGGTGCAAGTAGGCAAGTTGATGGGCTGGACGCCGCTGCCTTTGTCAATTAAGGAAGCGAGGAAGTTCGCGAGGGCGGGGCCGGGGGTCAGGGGTCAGGGGTCAGGGGTCG
>JBBRVL010000336.1:0-4767 GCA_038246925.1 Chloroflexia bacterium | reverse complement strand
TGTGCCTGCGTGCTGCTTCCAGAGGCGGTAGGTCTGCCAGAAGAAGTAGCTGAGGGCCGCTATTACCCATGCAAGACCAGGCAGCCCCAGCCGCAGCCAGAAGTCGAGTACCCAGTTGTGGGGGTGGGATGTCTGGAAGAAGCGAAGCTGGGGGATGCCGTAAGCCGGGTCCTGGTATAACAGTTGGTCCTGCCCGATACCTGTGAGCGGACGATCTCCGAGGATACGCAGCGATGCGCTCCAGATTTTGGCGCGGGCCACGCCTGTATTATCCTCGGTTGAGAAGTCGAACATTGAGGTAATGCGGTCTACTCGCACGAAAGGTAGAGCCGCCAATCCTACCGCAATCGCCGCACCTATGCCAGCCCATAGAATGCGACGGCGAGCGATGATCGCCACAACCACAAGGGCCACGAAGACCCCGATCCACGCCCCCCTTGCGAAGCTGAAGAGCAATCCCAGGCCAATCGGCACTGAAAGCGCAGCAACCGCCAACCGCCACCGTTTCCACTCCTGGGGTAATAGTGCTGCAAGCACCAGGCTAAGAGCCAGGGCTTTGCCGAGGTAGATTCCCAAAGCAGTGGCACTTGGGTAGACAGACGAGACGCGACCCACACCCTCCATCTGCCAGGTGTCACCGAAGAGGAACTGCTCAGTCCCTTCCCGCCCAACCAGTGCAGCCGCGATAAGCCAAGCCGCCACCATACGCCATACGTCGCGCTCCGTCCGAAGCCATCTCAGCATCATAGCGAAGAAGAATACCGGCTCAAGCACGGTCCACCTGAACTCTCGCAGGGCAAGTTTTCGGAGGTCGCCCGGCGGGACGAAGAGCCACAGGCTGCCAATTACCGCCAGCCCAAGTGCGAGCCACACTGCCGGTTGCGCCAGCATCTCACGAAGCCACGGTAGCCTTCTTGTACGTAGCAATGTCCAACCGTCGCGCAATGCCCATGCCCCCACACCGCACACTATAATCACCTCGGCAAGCGGAAAATAGAGTCCAACAATGGCGGGCTGCCTGTAGAAAAGTGGCGCGGCCAGTGGTACGACAGCCAGGTTCAGCGCGGGTCTGTATATCGTAAGCGCAAAAAAGATGATCAAGCCGAGCATCCTGACTGCCAAGCTTGGAACCATATAATACACGCCCAGCGCCACGAGCATGGTTATTAAAGTCACGGATTCGTTGAGGTAGAGTCCATAGCGTTCGATCAAATAGTTGGAAGCCTTTGGTTCGACTTCTACCTCTGAAATGGATACGGGGACGCTCAACTGCTCTTGCTCCGAGCCAACAGCGACTTAGAGGCGATTTCAGAACAGGCAAAAGGAATGTAGGGGCGGACACACGGGTCCGCCCTGCACGTGCGCATCCTAGACAAGGGCGGACACACGGGTCCGCCCCTACGGTTGGCTAACATCATAGCGGTTTTGAAATGCTTTCTTAGTCGCGCCCGGCATGAGTAGGCCAGCCACTCCGACAAGCACAAATCCGCCAACTAGGATGTTCAGTGTTGTCGCCAGGTATACCCTCGACGTTGGCTGGGCGCTCCCCTGGCTTGTGGCGGCAGCTAGCACCTTTACGTCGTAATTCTGGAGCAGCGTACGATACTCATCGTGCAGGCCCCCCAGGTTCTCAACAGAGCGCCCACTAGTCCATATAGCTGTGATATCTGCGCTGATGGCATTTACTATCAGCTCTCGTGACGGCCCATCGTTGGGCGTGACCAGACGGGAATTGAGCGACGTTATATGCCCTTCAAGACTTGCGGTCTGGGTGAAAACTTCGGCTGAGGTCACAAGGGGAGGATCGGCCTTTTCTCCCATGGGCTGAGGGTATCGCTTGAGGTACTCGACAAAAGGCCAGGTCTCATTTCGTAGTCGCTCAAGCCCTGAGCCGAGAGAACGGGTCCATGCCATCAGGTTGTCGTCGTACTCTCTCAATTTACCCAGGTAGCCTTCTCCGGCAGCAGCGTACTCATGCAGTTGCTGGGCGTACTCTTTTACTGGCGCAAGAGCATCAAGTAGTGCGAATAAGCCGCCGGGATTACTGGGATTTCTTCTAGCCTCCCTGATCCGTTCCTCAGCCAGAACGCGCACCGCACCCACATCATGCGATTTGATGTAGTCATTGTATTGCCCCTGAGCCTTCACAAACTCGATTCGGGCCGCCGCGACCTCCGTCCGTAATTGAGGTGTGTGGTCAGCCGCGAATTGGTCTTCGCTCAGCACCAGGCCGGGCAGAGGTATGAGCCAGGCCGCAAGGACTACGGCCAGAGCTAAGGCCCACGGCAGGAGTGATCCCAAAGAAAGTCGGCGCATTACGTTTCACGCATCACGTTTCACGCACGTGACATGCACGCCGATCGCAGCCTTATCACGCTTGCGCCAGGTATCTTCAAAGTATGCAAGTCGCCACGTGGGGATAAAGACTGCCCGGCTCACGGCTTTCACCAGGGTCAGTTTCCAGCCAGGTAGGTTGTCCTTTGAAAGCATCTCGCGCCGCCAGTAATCTGCTACATCGTGTATCTGGCCGAGGATGTGGAAAGAAAAGGTGGTGTCGGTAACATGCAGGCCGCGCTTTTCGAGGATGCCGTGCAACTGCTTTGTGGTCAATATCTGTATATGGCCGATATGGTCGCGCTTCCACTTGTGGATCGGCAGGCGCTTGCTGTTACGGAGGAGCGCGAAAATGGTGCGCTTGTTCCCCTCGCACGGCACGAAGCAGTGGAACACTCCACCCGGCTTCAACACGCGCGCCACCTCATCCGCCGCTTTGCCGACATCTGTAACATGCTCGAATACGTCGAACAATAGGACGATATTGAATGAGTTATCTTCGTAGGGGAGATCAAGGGCATCTCCCAGCTTGTAATCTATCTTGCCGGTGGTGTCGGCAGCCTTAGCCTCGGCGAGGGCGATATGCGAGATGTCACAGCCCGATACCTCCAGGTCCGGCCTGTAGTGGAGGAAAGCGCGCGTATACCGGCCTGCGCCGCACCCAACCTCCAGCAGCTTACCGTGCGCATCCTTGATCGCCTCAAGGCATCTCTCCAACCTGAGCGCAGCGAGGTCGTGCGTGCCCGTTCGTAGCTCCCCACGGCCCTCGACTGTCCTGGTGTCCTCATAATCAAATACGAACCCGTCCTGCGAGGTCGTGCTGCCTGAATGCGCCTCTTTCTGTGCCGTTGCCATAAATCTTGATAACTCCTAGGAATGTGCGTCAATCATTGCCACGCACTCTATCTCGACTATCGCCCCACGCGGGGGACCGGCCACCTGTACAGTCGACCGGGCGGGCGGTGTCATATCGCCGACAAACTCTTTGTACACCTCGTTCATGGCCGCGAAATCGTCCATGTCTGTGATAAAGACGGTGGTCTTCACGACATCGGCGAACGAGCAGCCCGCAGCTCTCAGTACCGACTGGAGGTTGTGGAGGGCGGCATAGGTCTGCTGGCGAATCCCGCCCTCGGCAAGCTGGCCTGATTGAGGGTCGAGGCCGACCTGCCCCGCCGTGAATATAAAGCTGCCTGCCCTGATCGCCTGGGAATAAGGTCCAATGGCTGCGGGTGCATCAGCTGTCGAGATTCTTTGTTTCATTTAGTATACCTCACTGCTTGTTGCCGTTCTGTTGAACTACTTTGGAGGAGTGGCGAATATAGCAGATGTAGGGGCGGACACACGGGTCCGCCCTTGCCTGGATAGCATCCCTAACAGGGCGGACACACGGGTCCGCCCCTACAGTATTGCATCTTCTCTTTTAGCCACTCCCTACTTTGCGATACCTAACGCCGATATGAGCGCCGCGATGTCGTCGAAAACGTAGTCGGGCGCGGCTTCGGCGCCCGGTATATCTTCCTGGCTTGCTACGCCGGTGAGGAGCAGGGCGGTCGGGATGCCTACTCTCGCGCCGAGAAGGATGTCGGTCTCAAGTCTATCACCCACGCATAGCACCTGTTCGGCGGGAAGCTCCAGCAGGTCAAGCGCCATCTCGGCCATATGTCGTTCCGGCTTGCCTATGACAATGGGTGCGACCCCGGAGCAGGTCTGCACCGCAGCCACGATGCTGCCCGCGCCCGGCCATTGCTCGCCGCCTTCTACCGGCAGCGTAGCGTCCGCGTTGGTGGCGATGAAGCGCGCACCCCAACGGATTGCCGAGCACGCCCTCTGGAGGGAGTCGTAGTTGAACTTCATATCGAGGCCTACCACCACGAAATCAGGCTGCCAGCCGTCGGGCCGGAACCCCGATATGCCTGTGACTGTTGCGAGCAGGCTGGATGAGCCTATGACAGTCACGCCGCCGCCCTCAGGGTAGTGTTCCTTCATGTAGATAGCCGTCGCCCCCGCCGACGTTAGAATTGCTTCCGGCGGGACGCTAATACCCATGCGAGCCAGCTTTGCCGAGAACTCCTCCGAGGTAAGGGTAGCATTGTTCGTCAGCAGGATGAAGGAGAGACCGTTTGCTCTCAGGGCGGGGAATAATTCGCGTGCGCCCGGTAGTGCGCGCTCGCCCCTGTAGAGCACCCCGTCCATGTCCAGTATCAGCCCCGCGAACTTGCCTTCGATCTCGCCCACTCCATCTCCCTGGACTACGTCAACTTAAGTACCACGCCATTATCTACAACCGGACCCAGTATGTCGAATCGGGACGGTGGTGTAAGCATTCGGAATAGGGTGGAGAAAACAGACTGTAGGGGCGGGGCCGGGTGGGCGCCCGGGGTGGTTGGCGGAAATGTGGTGGGTTGGGAGACATTGGGGGGACACCGGGCC
>JBBRVL010000335.1:0-4779 GCA_038246925.1 Chloroflexia bacterium | reverse complement strand
TTGTTTCTGGGGTGGCCTCAAAAATCTGGGTGGGGGGGGGCCCGGGTGGCCCCCCCCTTGTTCTCCCCCATTTGTGGGGTGCTACCCCCCCGCGGCCCCCCCCCCGCCCCCCCCCCCTACACCCCTCCAATGTGAGCACATACGTAGAGAAAAGCGAATTAGACCTGCGACGGGCATTAAAAAGGACATGACGGTGACGTCATGTCCCGGCTTACGACAAACCTAGCCTTGCTCTTCTCGGCCCTCGAGGGATTGTAATCCGGCCTCTATAGTCTTCAGGTGGCGGCCAAGCTGAGCTTGCAACTGTGTCAGCACCTGCCGGGCATATTCATCGGCGCCCTGGATGCGCTCCTGCGCGTCATTCTCCACCTGCTCCATGAACTGGTTGGCCCTGGCCTGCGCCTCCGCGAGAAGGCCCTGCTCGTCCAGCAGCATCTCTGCCTGCTCGTGCGCCGTCTTCAGTACGTCGTCAGCCTGTTGTTGCGCCTCCGCAATGATGCTATCGCGCTCACGAAGTACTTTGCGGGCCGCCCGCACCTCCTCCGGCAGGACAGTGCGCATCTGGTCGATCAGATCGGCCAACTCCTGCTCATCGAGCATAAGACGGTTCGAAATAGGCACCCGCTTCGCACCTGTGACCATTGTCTCCAACCGGTCGATCAGGTACTGAAGGTCCATTCGCATATCAGTAGTAATAGTAACCACCCCCAGATAATCTAAGCTACGAGGTCTAAGTCCTTAGCTTTGAAGTTATACCACATAGAACTCAACATCACAGCCTAGCAACTGTCAGACGTCTCTAACGTCCGCACTCATGCCCTGCGCGTCAAACTTCGTGCGTAGTGCAACGGCAACAGGCGGAGGAACCACTTCTTCGAGCTTGCCCCCTAACATCGCCAGCTCACGTACCATACTCGCGCTCAAAAATGAATATTCCTGGCTTGTCATCAAGCAGACCGTCTCGATCTCCGGGTCTTGTGTGCGGTTGATGAGCGCAAGCTGGAACTCCCACTCGAAGTCTGTTACCGCTCGCAGGCCGCGCACGATCATGGTGGCACCCTTCTTTTGCGCGAAACCTACAGTCAGCCCATGATACGCTTCAACAACAATACGTCCGTTGACACCCTGTAGTTCCAGAGACTCCCGTATCAGCGCCATCCGCTGTTCGACCGAGAAGAGTGGGCTTTTATTGCGATTGTCGCCCACAGCGATTATCAACTTATCACATAGGTGTAACGCACGAGTGGCGATATCGATGTGGCCCATCGTCACCGGGTCGAATGTGCCGGGGTAAATTGCCACCCTATGACTTTCTGGCCCGGTTGCTCCCACTGATCTGCCCATTGGTCTGGATGTAGACAGGGTAGACTCCCTCCAGTCGTTATGTGTGCGCCGCACGGTAGTGGCTAGATAACGTACGCTTACGCTTGGGCAACGAGGTTGGCCTCATAAATAGAAAAGGCCGACCCCCCCATTTCGCGCTGCTTGACACGACACAGCCTGCCACCCCCGTACTGGTCTGCCAACTTAACCCTGTTTGCGTGGCCTATCACTAGTATGCCATCCTGTGCCAGGAGCGTTGAGTTGGCGATTAAATCGAGGTTCTGTTCTATCTCCTGATCGGCGTACGGCGGATCGAGGATTATTATATCATACTCTGCCGTGCTGTCTAGCGGCTTGTCAGCTCGCTGAATGCCCTCACTGCCCTCGCCGATGGTGGGTACAACCCCCTTCAACCCGAGGAACCGGCGGACAGGCATTTTGTAGACCCTTGCCCGGTCGTTGAGCGCCGTGGTGCGTAGGTTGTCCTCGATTATACGACAGACACCGGCGTTCTGTTCTACAAAGTCCACCCATTCGGCCCCACGCGATAGCAACTCGATACCAAGAGAGCCGCTCCCCGCGTACAAATCAACTACGCGAGCACCTATTATTCCATAAGGCATGAGTGTATCGAAGAGCGATACTTTGAGGCGGTCGGTCATAGGCCGGGTGCCCATGCCTGGTGGCCCTTTTAGGCTTCTACCTTTGGCTGTCCCTGCTATTACGCGCATGTTAGTCGTTACTGCCCGGCGTCGGTTTCGGCTCGGCTCCAGAATAAGTCAAGGGCGATCTTCAGGTCCGCATGCTCAGGCTTACTGAGTTGAGCGTCCCGAGTGAAGAGGGCCTTTGCCTGCTCGCGTGCTAACGTAAGAGTAGCTACATCTGAAAGTTTGGCCATTCTCAGGTCAGGCATTCCCGACTGTCGCGTGCCGAAGAACTCACCTGGACCTCTGATCTTCAGGTCCTCCTCGGCTAACTGGAAGCCGTCATGGGTCTCCTGGATGATCTGCATCCGCTCAAATGCAACGCCCTGTGCGTCTTCGGCCAGCAAGATGCAATATGATTGGTGCTCGCCTCGACCCACTCGTCCCCTGAATTGGTGAAGCTGGGACAACCCGAAGCGGTCGGCGCCCTCGACAAGCATCACAGTGGCGTTCGGCACGTCTATTCCGACTTCAACAACGCTGGTCGACACCAGAATATCTGTATCCTTGCGGTGGAAGCCTGCCATAACTTCGTCCTTTTCCTTCGACTTCATGCGGCCATGGAGCAGGGCTAACTTACGGTCAGGGAAGACCTCTGCCTGGAGTCTTTCGTGTTCGGCGACCGCTGCTTTCGCCTCGATCTTATCAGACTCCTCCACCAACGGGCAGATTACAAACGCCTGCCTCCCCTCGGAAACCTTCTTTTCAATGAACTCGTAGGCTTGTTCGCGGCGCAACCCATCTACCCAGCGCGTCTTGATGAGCCTTCGCCCGGGCGGCATCTCGTCGATCACAGACACTTCCAGGTCGCCGTAAATGGTCAGGGCGAGCGAACGTGGGATTGGCGTCGCAGTCATCACGAGGGTGTGGGGCATCAGGCCTGCATCGATTCCCTTCTGGCGCAGTGCGTCACGCTGAACAACACCGAACCTGTGCTGTTCATCAACTACTATAAGGGCTAGTTTCTTGAACGACACGCTTTCCTGAATTACAGCGTGCGTGCCTATAACTATATCGACTTCACCACTTGCGGCAGCCTCATATATCTCCTTTTTCTCCTTGCGGGGCGTGCTACCCTTCAGGAGACGCAAGTTTACCGGCCGCCCGTTTAGCTCAAAGCCGTCGAACATCTTCGATAGGCTCTTGAAATGCTGCTCGACAAGTATCTCAGTGGGTGCCATCAGGACGCCTTGCGCGCCGTTCTCTACCGCCACCAGCAGGGCGGTCGCCGCGACCACGGTCTTCCCTGAGCCGACATCCCCTTGCAGCAAGCGGGTCATCGGCACTGCCCCTTGCACATCAGCGAGAATCTCGCCTACGACACGCTCCTGTGCGCCGGTCAACTTGAAGGCGAGCGTTTGGCGGAACCGGGCTAATGTGTCGGCCTCGGCAACCAGTGGCATGCTCTGTTTTGAATGCTGCCACGCCCGCTTACGCTGAAGCATACCGACCTGAATCATCAAGAATTCATCGAACGCGAGCCTTTTTGTGGCACGGGCCGCATCCAGTTTCGATTCAGGGAAGTGTATTTGCTTAAGCGCCGTCGGCAAATCGACAAGCTCCGCGTCACGCTTTATCCAGTCGGGCATGTAATCGGGCATCTGGTCTGCAAAACGCTCAACCGCGTCGTGCATGATGCGCCGAAGCGTGCGCCGGTAGAGACCCTCAGTCGAATGGTAGACAGGGACGATACGGCCCGTGTGCAGTAGCTCGGTATCATACGGCTCCCATTCGGGCGCGCTGAACTGGAGGCGGTTGTTGAAGGCGACCGGCTTACCGGAGATAACCACAGGCTCGCCCTGTTTAAGTTGTCGGGCGACGTATTCCTGGTTGAACCACGTCACCGTCGTGATGCCGCTCTCATCAGCCACGGTGGCAGTGACCATGGGCCGGCCGTTACGGGTTTGCCGCACTTCCACGTCCCATACAGTGCCTACAATGGTCTGATTGATGTCAGGTCGAAGCTCAGCTATCGGCTTCAAGTCTGAGAAATCGTCATATCGAAATGGGAAGAAAAGGAGTGCATCGCGCACAGTGTAGACGCCTAGCCGCTTTAGAAGGCGTGCTGTCGCCTCCTGTACGCCCCTGAGCACGGTAACAGGCGAGTCCAAGGTTGCGTTGCGCCTAGCAGTCCGAACGCTATCACTGGACGGTGCGGCACTTGGCGCGGGCGCTATACCACTCCTGATGGAGGAGATCGGAGCCTTGGCGCCGTAATTTTCATCATCAAATCCGGTAAAGTCGCTGATTGGCGCAGAGTCGTATCCGTTCGCAGAGCCGTTAGAGCCGTTCGCCCTCTTCCCAACGCTTCCGGCCTTTGCATCAGACCTCGTCGTGCGCTCCCCTTTGTCGAGCAACGTCAGCATATTTGCAACATTCTCAACGGCAGCGCGGCGGTCAGGAGCGGCGGCTGCCGAGTATGCGCTAAGGGTGTCTACAATACTCTTGACAGCCTTCTCCGCCGACCGGTCGGCCTGCGCCATCTGCTCGGCCCACCGGCGCGCGAATGCCTCAAGGCCACCGGTAACGGCAGCATCGTTGAAGCCTTTGCTCTGCTCAAGGCGGAGGATATTTCGAAAGACGTTTGTGGGAATTGGCACGGTGATGCTCAGTCTTACGACCCCGAGAACATTTCGAGATCGTTGTGTTCAATACTATTTTACCCTAGTCGGTAGGGTAAGTGAAGCAGGGTGGAAATCGAGGCATAGCGAGAAGAGAAGATGCAATACTGTAGGGGCGGACCCACGTGTCC
>JBBRVL010000334.1:0-4789 GCA_038246925.1 Chloroflexia bacterium | reverse complement strand
GTCGAAGGGTTGATCGCCAAAGGCACAAGCCAGGGTGCCACCCTGCTACTTGATGGTCGCAACCCAGGCATCAACGGCTACGAGCAGGGCCACTTCATCAAGCCAACTCTGCTGGACAACGTGCCGCCCCACGGCGAGCTTTCGAGGACTGAGATATTCGGCCCTGTACTCAGCCTGGTCCACGCCGACACGGTTGACGAAGCCATCGACATCCTGGCCCGCAGCCCCTACGGCAACGCGGCCTCCATCTTCACGAGCAGTGGAGCCGCCGCCCGCAAGTTCCGCTACGAAGCGCCCGCAGGCAACATCGGCGTCAATATAGGCGTGGCAGCACCGATGGCATACTTCCCCTTCAGTGGCTGGAAGGACAGCTTCCTCGGCGTCCTCCACGGCCAGGGGCGCGACGCGGTAGAGTTCTATACGGAGAAGAAAGTGGTTATTGAGAGGTGGCCGAAGGAGTGGTCCAGGCGGTTCTAGCAGGCGCCATGCCAGGTCAGTGCGCTTCAAACACCTCGTTTACGTCGACAACAAAGCCCTCCAACAAGGCAGATGTGGCTTTATCTCTACGCCGGAACACCCCATGCTCGGCGTACTGCTCACCGTCCAGGCGCAATACTGTTATTGTGTCGTCAATGGGGTTCACGATCCAGTATTCAGGGATACCTGCCTCGGCGTAGTCTAATCGCTTGGCTCGCGTGTCGCGCTCCGGGTCATCTGGACTAACGACCTCCACCACGAGATCAGCCCCAAGCCAGTAAGCATTCTGCCTGCGTGGATCATTGGCATCGAGGAGTGCCATTAGGTCCGGCTCGCGGAACTTCTCTTCACGGACTCGTAGACGCAGGGCGGCAAAGAGCGCTACGCCACCGATCCGTTCCATATGGGTAAACAGGAGGCGGTACAGAAACGCTAATATAACTTGATGTTTGTCTGTGGGCATCGGAAGCACCTCAATAGAGCCATCGGTAAACTCGATCAGCCGGTTGCTATGATCGGTGAGCCGCAGGTATTGCTCCGATGTCCACAGCCCTTGCAGCGTGCTTGAGTCTGCTATCGTCTCGCCATCTTCGGTAACAAGGCGTAGGGTTGGTGTATGTGTCGCAACAGCCATTGCAGTTCCTTCTCCTCTTAGGTTACGTTCTCTGGTATATTATACTCCAGGTTCTACTTCCCATTCATCGGCTGGCAAATGCATCTTCCTCGGCGTCCTCCACGGCCAGGGGCGGGATGCGGTAGAGTTCTATACAGAGAAAAAAGTGGTCATTGAGAGATGGCCGAAGGAGTGGTCAAGACGGTTCTAAATATTTCAACTGACTGGGAATGAGTGGCAGAATGGCATTTGATTATGCGGCTACATAGGAACATAACTCTGCACCGCAGGCTACTACGTTTGTTGCATTTGAGCTTTTTAGTAGCAGCCTTAGTGACGCCTTTCGGCTGCAATTTGCTCGATGGTGCTGTGCCAACGTCCACACCTGCCAATCTTGCTACGCCCACTGCGGCAAGCACACCTACACCTATTGCTGAGCCAACGCCTAACTCAAATGAAGCTATGAACCGTGCCAACCTGCATGGTACGGGAGTTTACATAACCAGTGGCATCCGACAATTACAAGGTGTTAAGTGGAAGCACCAAATGACCTCTCAACCGGGCGGGTTCGGACCGAATATATATGGCAGGATAGGCTCTACACCTGCAGTCGTAAATGGTGTTATATACGTAGGAGGCGTCGAAGATTATTTATTCGCTTTGGACGCCGAGACTGGGCAAGAGAAGTGGAGATTTAGGACCCTGAATGGATCCATGAATTCTCCTGCTATTGCTGATGGAGTCGTTTACATTTCAAGTGGTGATGAAAATTTGTATGCTGTTGATGTTGAAACAGGTAAGGAAATCTGGCGATTTTCGTTACCCAAGCTAAAAGTAGGAAACCCATTCTGGTCGAGCTCAAGGTTTACTGATTCTGCCGTAGCCGGAGGGATAGTCTACGTCGGGAATGAGAGGAATCTGTTCTTTGCCTTAGATAGCAAAACGGGGCAGGTCAAATGGCATCGAGAGGTTAGCGCGAGCGTTGAGCATATGCCAATTGTAGCGAACGGAGTTATATACTTCGGAACGGCTAAAGGTAGTAACATCAATAGGACTAGAGAGTTCTTCTATGCGCTAGACGCACAGACTGGACAAGAGCTATGGAGGTTCCCGCTCGAAGAAGGGGTAGCAGGCTCTCCCGCTATCGCTGACGGCATGATTTATTTTGCAGCTTGGGCACCTGGCCTATACGCATTGGATGCCAAGACCGGTCAGAAAAAGTGGCAGTTCAACAAGCCCCGCTCCCTCGTTGTAACTTCCCCTGCTGTTGCATACGAGACTGTATACGTGACCATGAATACCAATCTCTATGCTTTGGACAGCATGAGCGGTCAGGAGAAATGGAATTTTCAGAGAGAGGAGACCTTTCTTATTGACCCTGTCATAGTCGAAGGGACGGTTTACTGTCTAACTTTAGCAGACAGTCGAAAAGCGAGTGGGTACCTATATGGAGTAGACGTGCAAACGGGACAGGAGAAGTGGAAGTTCCCCGCCCCTGGTTCTTTAGGAGATACACTCGCCGTGGAAGATGGCGTGGTCTATTTCACGGGAGATGATGGATACCTTTACGCTATCCGCTAGAAGGTATTTAAGGAGTTTTCTATGATCCTAATGAAACCCCGCGCCTGCGACCTCGGAATCCCCTTCGAGGGCACGCCCGGCCCGACCAGCCCAGCGTCTCACTAACTGGCCGAAAGGGTGAGGCAGGAAGTTCTAAAGTCATCTATCCGATTTGCGAACAAATAGAAGGTATGGAAGGAGATTACTTATGAACAACGGGAGTAACCGCGTAGGGGCAAGTGGCAACAATAGCCGTCAGGACTTGCTTGTTGACCTTGCCCAGCGTTTATTGACCTTCAACTACCCTGGTGATCCCAAAGCTGATAACGCCAGGTTATTGCCGGGTGAAGTTACTAACGAATTCCCATCCGATGTGCCACTACCCGAAGACAAACGTCTGATAGGGAGCCTGATCCTTCGCACGCACGTGACGGTGGTCTTCGATACATCTATGATGCCCGAGCAACTAACCGCTTTCTACAAGGAACGCATGACGGATAATGGCTGGACTGAGCCTGAGCCGTGGCCTTTCTTTGGGCAAGGTGGCTTTCAGCACAATATGGTGCAGGACGTCATTGGCACCGTCTTTTGTCAGGGCTTGGCTAGTATTTCTTTGCATATTCAAGATTCACCGTCTGATAACAGCGCGAGAGAAGCTCGCCTTAAGTACGATACCGATCCCCGTCGCTCGATTTGTGCCCAACAGCGTAAACAACGCAAACACTTTGCGGGCATGTTTAGTGATGTAATCCCCTCCCTCTCAGCACCATCGAAGAGCATGCAGATGCCGAAAGGCGGAAGTAGCGGTGGTGATACCCATAGCGAAACCTCAGCCTACTTGAGAACCGACCTCGACCTCTCCTCTGTCGCCACGCATTACAAAGATCAACTGAGCAAGCATGGATGGCAGGAGCAAGACTCGGCAGATGACGGCCCAATGATATGGAGCAGCTATAAGTTCAAGGACGAGGACGGAGAGGATTGGGACGCCATCTTCTTTGTGATCAAAGTCCCCAGGAAGCAGGGAGTATATATGTTGTTTCTGGAGGCTAATAGGGAGGGGATGGAAGAAGATTATCCAGGTGGAATGAACTTCACCTTTTCCTAACCAAAATCGAAGCTAAACGGGACCAGAGGCCACCATGACCCAAACGAAGCCCCGCGCCCGCAATCTCGGCATCCCCTTCGAGGGCACGTCCGGCCCGCTCAACTCCATCACCGACGTGGCAGGGGTAGAGGTCGGCCATATCACCCTCATCTCCGGCAACGGTGCGTTGGAGGTGGGGGTCGGGCCTGTGCGTACCGGCGTGACTGCTGTTCTGCCGCGTGGGAAAAATTCTTTCGATCCCGTATTTGCTGGCTGGTTCTCGCTCAACGGCAACGGCGAGATGACCGGCACCACCTGGATCGAGGAGTCGGGCTTCCTGGAAGGTCCGGTGATGATAACCAACACCCACAGCGTTGGGGTGGTGCGCGATGCGGTAATTGCGTGGCAGATCAAGACCAAACAAAGGCTGCGGTTGAACAGCTTCAAGGACGGCTTCTGGTCGCTGCCGGTCGTTGCCGAGACATATGACGGCTATCTGAACGACATAAACGGCTTCCATGTAAAGGAAGAGCATGTCTTTCAGGCCCTCGACAGCGCCGCTTCAGGTTCCGTTGAAGAGGGAAACGTCGGTGGCGGCACCGGTATGGTATGCTTCCAGTTCAAGGGTGGCATCGGCACAGCCTCCCGCAAACTGGACGAGGAGGCAGGTGGGTATACGGTCGGCGTGCTGGCCCAGTGCAACTTCGGGTTGCGGCGGCAGTTACTCGTGGCGGGTGTTCCTGTCGGCCTTGAACTGACCGACGATATGCCGGGGCCGATAGCTGATCAACAAGCAACGGGCGATACAGGCTCTATCATCATCGTAATTGCTACCGACGCGCCATTGTTGCCTCACCAGTTGAAGCGAATAGCCCGCCGCGCCGCAATGGGTCTCGCCAGGACCGGCAGCACGGCAGGCAACGGCTCAGGCGACATCTTCATAGCCTTCTCGACGGCTAACCCCGAAGCAACAAACAGCCCGGTGGCCCAGCTCCAAATGCTCAACAACAACGTCATAGGCCCTCTATTCGATGCTACAGTCCAGGCCACCG
>JBBRVL010000333.1:0-4796 GCA_038246925.1 Chloroflexia bacterium | reverse complement strand
TTGATTCGACTCATCTATCTCAGTCAGCTTTCTACCTTAAATTTGCCCAAAATCTGTCTTGACAGAGGGGAGCATCATACTCCTTAAAGCTCGGTTCTTGATCTTATCTGGTCAGCAAGTGCAAGCTGTACATTGTGACGACACGGATGTAGATCAGGGCTGAAGGATGGCAGAAATGATCACTAAGCCCTATTTACGTCGATAGCTTAACTGAACCCTATTGCGATCTGCGCTAAGCGACTCGGCCTTGCACTTGTATGCTAGACCATCGCTATGGTGCTTCGTGATCTGCTACTGACTTGATGTCAACTACTAACTGCGCCAACGGCACGCTGCTGTGCCAATTAGCTGCAACTTGGCCTGCCTCGCTAATGGCATAACGCATTTGAACGCGCCATAGTATCTGGTCACCAACCGCTTTAATCGGATCGAGAGGGCCAGTCTCTTTGAGAAAGAGCACTACACGTTCTCCTACTTGGTAGGTATTGCTATTATCACTACCCCATTCAACCTTATCTTGTCCTAACATCCCACCGATCGCAAAGATGAGCATATCTGGCTGTGTTTCTCGGCTCTTCAATTCAAGTCGCGCTTGCTTATCCTTCAGCAAACTATCGACATCAATCAACACGGGCGTGAATATCGTATGCCGATTATCACTTGCCCATGGGTTCTGAGGGCGCTTGCCATCAGATGTGGTCCATCTGGCGGGCCGGACCTCCTTGACGGTGCCCATAATAACAAGGTCTGCTTGTCGGGTATAATCTTCAACCGGAGCTGGTGCCATGCCAGCGTTAATGATTAAGTAATAGGGCTCTTCAGGTTGAGGTGTGGATTGAGGAGTATGAGACGGTACAAGGGGAGTCAGGAACGCAGCATCATCACTGCCTATAGGTACTGCCGTCCAAGTAGGCATAGGGTTGGTTGGGAAGGGGAGGGTCGGAGGGCTCGGCGAGGCAGGAAGTGGTGAGTACACCGGAGATGGGGTAAGCGGGTTTACTGTCGCAATTCCGGTTTGTATCGCGCTTGGCACAGCAGGCACCTGCAACGCAGGTTGCTCCTGGATCTGCGCTGAAGAAGGGCTAGAGGATGCGCCATTTGATCGAGAAAACGCAATAGAAGTTACAGCGATGCCCACGACTAGAGCAGTCAGCAGAACAATGCCGCGTGAGTTGTGCAATAGCCGAGTCATGATTCCTCCTCTGCATGTAAGCGCAAAGACATTCTCCCGAATCAGCCGACAAATATGCTGTCTTCTGTGGCTGTTCCCTACGTAGCTACGAGTTCTACTATTAAAACGTGCTCGATGGCCTAATAGTTCCGCAAGAGATGCTCAAGCAAGAATAGTTGCTACTAAATTGTTACCTTAGTGATAGCAGAAAAACCTTATCCCCAGGCTGATTATGATGCTCTATTCTACGAGCAATAATACCACTGTTGTGAGCTATTGTCAATAGTCGGGCAGTGTTGCAAGAACCATTCGCATCACAAGATACAGTAGGAGAGGAGACTTGAAAACTACCAGGACTGGTGCCCACAAGCCCTCTGAATAGCTTCTTGCAACACTACCAAGAGACGCAACTCGCATTAGCGAATTCATTCGCTAGGCTAGGCCAGACGATACAAATAAGCAGAGAGAGAGGTCTATATGCATATCTATTTCTCCGTGGAAACTGCGGGCACTGCGAAATGGAAGACCCATGTGCCGTACGGAGGAGGGCCTTCCCCGCCGATATACTTCGGAGAAGGTTGGCTTGCCGTGACGGTCAGCCTGCAATCCATAGGCGCATCGCCAATCAACGGAGTTCCATCGTAGCTAAAAACACATATATTGCTCTCAAGACCGCTATAGCAGGCATCCGATTGCCCTAGTAGCATGAGACTGTTTTCGCCGCCCTCGGGCCCCACGAACAGGGTCGAGAAAGACACCCAATCGCCCAGGTCGATGAACATACCGGGCTTCGGGGCCGAGTAGCGTATCGACACGCGTGCTTCCGAAGCAGTGACATCTATTCTCTCAAGCGTCATCTTGACGCCCTTGCTCTCAACCTCCTGCTGAGGCTCAAGCACAACCTGCCGCGAATCATACGCCACATCAAACGTAAAATCGAAGGTTAAAACATATGCATATGAAGCAGGGGGGACCTGCGTCGGCGTGCTGGTAGCCGGTATCGTGCCTGTAGGCACGGGCAGAGGCGCCACAAACGGCTTGTTATTCACCAGAAGAGGCAGAGATAGATGCAAGGGCACCTGCGCCTGGTCCCAACTCAGGTCAGAAGCGTCGAAGGCAATCACACCCTGGCCTAACAGCGGCAGACCTGCGGCTGTTTGCGCACCCGAAATCATACCCGCACCTGCTTGTGGCAGGAAGGGTAGCTCTTTTCCGCCAGCAGTCAGGGCAGGACCCGGAAGCTGTGGCTCGTAGATCCAGGTAATCTCAAGTTCATAACCATATGGCTGGGCTGGGCCTTCCAGAGTAAGGGCGAGCACAACGCGGTGGGCATCGGCGAAGACCGTTTGCACCCTGGCAGTGATGCCTTCGATGGTTTGGCGCGAGGTGGCGCTCATTGGTGTCGGCAATGGGGGTGGCCGCCATTCAGTCCCTGCCATATCGCACCCTTGCAAGCTAAGGACCAGCATCAGGACAGCTACAAAAAAGGCCCGCCCTCTCGTTCTTGATACAAATGGCATCTGTCGCCTCCTGCCATGTAGAACGCACAGTAAGCAGAAAGGGTGCAACCTCAATAAGGTCGCACCCCTTCTGAAACCGTCTTTCCTCACAGCGGCAACTCACCACTCATCGCTCATCGCTAAACGTCATATCTCCGCTGCTTTTCGCCTCCTGCGTCTTGCCCTCCACCTCCACACAACATAGAAAGCGACAAAAAGGAATAGCGCCATCATGACGGCTGCCACTATAGGCGCGATAATCGCCATCGCGGTAGCGATGACAGCTACTATATCCTCCAGCATACTCACAATTGGGTTGCCTATCCCGCCTGTGGTCGCGGTGATAATCGGGCGGCTGGTTGCCTTGACCGCATGCACGCTGCCCGCCGCCAGCAGACCGAGGATGAAGGCTACAGTTGGGTCGATGCTCCCGACCACCCCGCTATGCCCCGCGAAGAGGATACCACCTGCGGCAGGACGTATCACCGTGTGGATCATGTCGTTCACGGTATCGATGGCCGGTATCTTATCGGCGAATATCTCGATGAAGAGGAGAATGCCGAGCGCCACCAGCACCCACGTGTCGGCAAGCATGTCGAATGGCGCGTTCAGCTTGAAGTTGAACAGGTGGAAGCGGTGCGCCAGACCCGACGCCAGGAGCGGTATCCACGCATTCAGCCCGGCAGGAGCCGAAAGCCCAAACCCCGCGATTATGCCCGAAAGAATATCCATAAGCAGAC
The DNA here is from genome assembly GCA_038246925.1 of Chloroflexia bacterium. Lineage (GTDB taxonomy): Bacteria > Chloroflexota > Chloroflexia > QHBQ01 > JADMIH01 > JADMIH01. The sequence continues at coordinate 1,386 of JBBRVL010000333.1, read as the reverse complement.
CTGGCTATCAGCTATCAGCTATCAGCTATCAGCCACTAACCCTAATCCCTAACCCCCAAAACACTCCGCGCCCTCTGCGCCTCTGCGGTGAATAACAAACAATAACTAACTTGGCGTCTTGGCGGTTTACGTTTGGCGCCCCTCGCATAAGTCTACGCAGAGGGGCGCTCTCAGGTTACATTACGGCGATGGTATAAGGTCGGGACTGGCATCGACAATCTTCCAGTCGTTACCTGACTGTTGCATCGTCAGTGTTACTTCCTTCTTAGTGCCTCCACTTGGGGTAAGCGACCATACTACCTGGGGACGACCTCCCGACATTTTCACGTCTGATATATCGGTAGTCACAAATCCATCAGCCGAGAGAGCTTCCCACTTCTGTTGTATATCAGCCGCGCTATATCGGTTTGCTAGATCGCCTCCGAGCAGGTCGTGTGCGCTCTCATAACTGTTTGCTGAAAGCGATATGTCGAAGCTTGCTGCCGTTAACGTCGCGCCGATTTGATCGCCTGCGTTCGTAATGGCCTTGGTTCCCTCGTCTACAGCCCTCACGACAAACCAGTAAACTAACCCGCACATAAGGAGGATTACCACGAAAAGCCCGATCAGCACCATAGCCCAGCCTGGCATACCGCCTTTCTTCTGAGTTACCACAGTCTGACCTTGAGGCGGATATGGCTGTTGATACGGCGGCTGTTGCTGGTAAGGCTGCTGGTACTGCGGCGTTGACGGAGGCGGAACATATCCTTGAGCGGGTGGCTGGTAGCCTTGAGCAGGTGTCCCACCCTGCGGAGGAGGCTGGTAGCCGGGAGGCGGACCACCCATCGGCACCGTAGGCTGCGCGGGTGGGTAATTCTGTGGCGGAGCCGTGTATTCCGGTTGGCCGGTATACGGCTGGCCTGCCGGAGGTGTATATTCGGGCGTCGACGAAGACGAAGGCTCGATTATGATGCGTTCGGTCTCGCCACTTTGCGGAGTGTTATCCGGCGGTTGGTTTGGCTGCCCACCCGAAGGTGGGGGAGGTGTATTGTCCATATCTTCTCCTTTTTGCGTTTGGCTGAAGGTACGCTGTCCCCAGGCTGATGGAAAAGCCCCTAGGTCAGATGCGACCCAGTATATCACAGAAGTGGCACTAGATTCTCAAGTTTTTCGACGTGAGGGGACATTTTACTCAGGGTGTGGTCATTCTCGCCGTTGGAGGGCAGGTAAGAGGCAGCCGTAGCCGTAGGGGCGAACCTTGTGTTCGCCCTGTCTTGAATACACATAACCGAACCAGGCGAACACAATCCCCCCGCTACGCTCATGCCCCTACATTCATTTGTCCACGAATTTGTCCACGAGGATCATCACACCCTGACCTTTTACTATGGTTCAGGTACAAGCGAT
>JBBRVL010000332.1:0-4844 GCA_038246925.1 Chloroflexia bacterium | reverse complement strand
TGGGGCGCATTATCGCTTTATTATGCCATACGTTGGAGAAGCGTGAAACGTGATTACGGAACCGCCAAGACGCCAAGAGCGCCAAGGAACCGCCAAGATTTTGGGGTTAGGGGTTAGCAACCTTGAGCCTTGAACCTTGAACTAATTGCTGACGGCTGACGGCTGATAGCTCACGTTTCACGTTTCCTTCGTCACTTATTTGGCAGATAGTCATTCGTAAACAGTGACGCATAATCTATCTCTTCCGGCTTGACGACTTTGCCATCCGATGTTGTCAGCAGGCCAGTGGCGGCCATGAAGCGGGGGAAATCTGTCCACTTTTCGAGCGTCTGGACGCCCCAATGAGGTTGGTCGCCTTTGTAATAGGGTGCGAGGTACTTCTGGCTCTCACGGGGCAACGTAGTGTCGGCGAAGGTGCCAGACGGCGCGGCCTTAAAGAGGAGGTCGGCGGCCTCGGTCGGGTTGGTGACGCCGTACTCGTAGCCCCTAGCTGTGGCTGCAAGGAAGCGTTTTGCTACGTCCGGGTTGTCGGTAAGGAACTTCTCGTTGGCGATGATGACGGGGGTGTAGTAGTCGGGCACTCCGTACTCTTTGAGCAGGAAGGTGTTAAGCTCGACATTGTCCAGTCTGGCCTGCACTGCGTCCCAGCCCATGAACAGCCAGAGAAAATCTGCCTGCTTTGCGGCCAATGCTTGGTAGCCGAAGAGGTTGGTCGTGACGTTCTGGAACTTGCCGGTAGGCGCGCCGTCGGCCTTCAGAACTGTGGAGAGCACAGGATCCTCGAAGGTGGCCCCGAAGCCCGCATAACGCTTCCCTTCGAGCTTTGCTGGACGGTCGAGGCCGGACTCTTTCAGTGTGGCAATTGCCGAGGTGTTGGTCTGCATTACGGCGGCGACAGACTTGACGGGAAGTTTATTCACCCGGTCGGCGACTACTGCCTCCTCGAAGCTGATGCCGAACTCAGCCTGCCCCGTAGCGACCAACGTATCGGGTGTGTTGGCGTCAGAATATGGCAATATCTGCACGTCAAGCCCCTGCTCGGCATACCAGCCGTTCTGCTGGGCGACGTAGATACCCGTGTGGTTGGTGTTGGGCGTCCAGTCGAGGGCGATGCGCACCTTCGCCGAGGGGGGCGGGTTGGTGCCGCAGCCGCTCAGGCTGAGTGCGGAGATAAGAGTACATAACATTAGAGACGTGATTCGTTTCATTTGTATAATCCTTACTTTGATGATAATTAGCTTCTATTTTCTGCCTACTGCCTACTGCCTACTGCTTTCTGTCCCGGCCTGCCGCCCGGCGAAGTACCATGGAATGACCAGGCGCTCCACAATCGAGGTGAGCAGGAATAGCCCTATGCTGAGGGCGGCGATTATGATAACTGCGGCGAAGACCAACGCTACCTGGTAGGAGTGTTGCGCCCGTTGCATGAATATCCCCAGGCCCCGTTCTGCCCCGACATACTCGCCCCACACCGCTCCCGTGACACTGTAGGTGATGGCTATGCGCACGCCGGAGAAGATAGAAGGGAGCGCGCCTGGGAAACGCACCTTGCGAAAGATGGTCCACTTGCCTGCTCCAAAAGTGCGAAATAGCTTCACCAGTTCAGGATCGGTAGCCCTGAAGCCATCTACTCCGGCAACCACAATAGGGAAGAAGCAGACGAGCAGGACGATCAGCACCTTCGGCAGCAGCCCGAACCCGAACCAGAGCACCAGTAGTGGCGCGATAGCCAGCAGCGGGATCGTCTGCGAGACGACCAGCAGCGGGTAGACGGCGCGTCTGAGAATAGGGCTAAGGTCGATTATCACCGCAAAACCAAGCCCTACTAGGAGGGCAAGCGCAAAACCTATTGCAGTCTCCGCGAACGTTTGCCAGGTGTGGGGTGCTAGGATGGCAACATTCTCCCGCAGAGAGCTTATTATCCGCGTGGGTGCCGGGAGCAGGCGATCGCCTCCACTGATAGCCCCGAGCACCAGTCTGGAGTAGGCTTCCCACACGAGCAGCAGGAGTGAGAGTGCGATCACTGGGGGGAAGAGCGATCTCCATCCGGCCTGCCCCGTCTGTCTCTGCATCATCTCGATCCCCCAACCAGAGTCATGCTGCCTGAGGCTCGGAGCATCTGTAATAGCTGCTTGCGGTAGTTGGCGAATCGCTCATCCTGGATGCTGTCGACCGAGCGGGGGCGCGGTATATCTATCTCCAACGACCCCACAACCGTAGCCGGCCTGGGAGTGAGTACGTAAACGCGGTCGGAGAGGACTATCGCCTCGTCAACATCGTGCGTGACCAGTATGAAAGTAGAGCGCAGATGGGCTGCCGCATCGAGAAGCCATTCCTGCATCGACGCGCGGGTGATTGCATCCAGGCCCCCAAACGGCTCGTCAAGCAGCATCAACCCACGCGACATGAGGGCCGAACGCAAGAACGACACGCGCTGCCTCATTCCGCCTGACAGCTCATGGGGGTAGCTCCGTGCGAAGCCGGATAGGCCGAACTCATTGAAAAGAGGCAGAGCGCGCGCATGGGCCTCGGCGCGGGAAACGCCTCTCACTTCCAATCCGGCTATAGCATTATCCAGCGCGGTGCGCCACGGAAGGAGAAGGTCGCGCTGTGGCATATAGCCGATCTGCCCCAGGGGTTGGGTGAGTGGTGTGGTCGATTCGGAGGAGGTTAGCGTTACCTTACCCGTATCCGGCTGCTCAAGCCCCGCCAATATCCCCAGCAGGGTGCTCTTTCCTGAGCCCGAAGGACCGAGGACCGTCACGAAGCCGCCCGCAGGCACATGGATGTTTATGTCCCGCAGCACCGGCAAGCGTCCCTCCTGTCGAGGAAAAGACTTCGATAGGCCACTGATATGCACTTCGATTGGCGCGGTGTGGTTCGCACCAGAAGTTTCGGTTGTCGAGTGTTGGGCAGTTCTCATGAGCAAAACAAAAAGGCGTCGGATGGGTTCCGGCGCCTTGAAGCGGTGTACATATTAATCGCTTCCTGCGCCGGCATTATCCGGATCAGGTTCAAGCGGTTGATAGCGGTTGTTGCTGGCTATCCTCTCAGCCTGAGTCCTCAGGCCCCCGCGCATTAGAGTATTTAATTCTACCTTGATATTACCACACGTGAGATAGGGCGTCAATCTCGAATAGAGTCTGGGATTGCCTATATTTTATCTCAAAAGTACCACAACGCATAAAGAGCAGGACAAAAGTTAGAATTGTCATTCTGAATACCACACTAACAAAGATGTGTCAGGTAAATAGACCCACTCCCCTTTGTCATTCTGAACGAAGTGAAGAATCAGTCTCCTTAACACTAACTCACCCGTAATGATTCTTCACTTCGTTCAGAATGACAAATCATACTAGGTTCATGACCCTGACACATCTTTGTTAGTGTGGTATTCAGAATGACAAAGTAAAGTGGATCTATCTACCTGACACATCTTCGTTCAGAATGACAAGGCATATGGGTTCACCACGTTGGGCTTCTTACTCATCTGAAACGAGCCTAGCAGCTTTCCGGCCACACCTCACGTTGGGATATTCTGCGCCCAGATTTCGCGGGTGAGCGCAACCGGCTCTGACTGCACGCCGTAGCGAGCGAAGTACTGGCAAATGCGTGTGACATCGCGTTCCAACAAGAGGTAACCGTCCGGGTTTTTGTAGGGGTTGACCGCCTGTGGGAAGTCTATTATCTTCACCTCTCCTTCCCAGTAGAGGATGTTGTAGGCCGACAGGTCGCCGTGGATTACATCGTTGGCGAGCATCAGGCCGATGTTGCGGATGATGGTATCGAAGAGGGGCTTTGCTTCCTCCCTTGCGAGTGTGACGTGGTTGAGCGCCGGGGCAGCAGCCGTCTCGTCGCCTATGTACTCCATCAGGATTGCGTTGTCGTTCTGAGATATAGGCTTGGGCACGTCCGCGCCGAGCGCGTATAGCTTGCTCATAGTGCCGAACTCGCTCGCCAGCCAGCCGGTATGCAGCAGCTCCTTCCCGAACCCTGTCTTGCGGTACATGGCTCGCGCTTCCCGCCTGCCGAGTACGCTCTTGCCTTCTATGTCGAGGATCGTGCGGCCCTGCCTGTATTGGCTGTCGTTCTTCAGGCTGCGAAACTCTCGCTCGTGGTACACTTTGCCTGCGATAAGTTCCATGCCTGTAGAGGGGTGCCCTGTACAACAGTATACCGTTGCTTCCTTGCCGCCCTTCACACGCCTCAGCACATCGGTGATGAGCTGTTCCTCGTAAAAGTTGCCCAGGTAGTTCAAAATCCATTCGCGCTCGTGCTTCGAGACGTGGTTCTTTCCGGTCGATAATGAGGCAATCGATGGGTCGAAACTGCTCTTAACTCGATTTTCCTCCGCCAGTGAGAAAAAGGTCTCCCTGCCATCGGGCACTGGCCTCCGGATATTCGAGCCGGTGCCGACCTCCTGAAACTTGGGGCCTGCTTCATCCCTCTGTGCTATCAGCGCCCTCAACTGAGAGCCTGTGCGCTTTAATTTGCGGTTCGGTATTGCTTGCTGCCGCTGTTTGATATATGCGCTGTAGTCTTGTTCGTAATCTTCCCCGTAATCTTCTTTGTAGTCCGAGTTGTTGCTCGTCAATGCATTTCTCCTTAAGAAAGCCTGTTTGGTTTGTCTGTAATTTGGGTAACAAAAAGCCGTGGGGCCGCCACGGCTGCCACGGCTTGTCCCGGCCTATCAGGACCGGAGATTATGCAACAAAAAAGCCGTTGGCGCAGAGGAGAGCGCCTACGGCCGATGTCTACTACGAGACCCTAACGGCTATTTGCGAACAGGCACACTCCCCCCGAAAACCGGGAGACCATTCTGGATGTTGGTTACAACACTGGCC